>CAXGRW010000807.1:0-2607 GCA_964012125.1 uncultured Rhodopirellula sp. | reverse complement strand
CAAATAAATTGGCAAATACCAGCCCTGCGATGAAACCACCAAAATGTGCTCCAAAGGCAATATCTGACGTTCCTCCTGCACTAGTCCATCCACCTAACAACTGGAGCCCAAACCAAATTCCAATCGCGACAAAACCTGGCACCTGAGCCACGAACTCCCACACAAGAACCATTACCCTCCGATGAGGGTGCAGCACAAGATAGGCACCAAGAATGCCAGAGATCGCCCCGGACGCACCGAGGCAAGGAATCATTGCTCCATCACCGTGAGCTACCAATGCGACGTGTGTTAAGCCAGCCAACACGCCAGTTAGCAAATAAAAGAACAGATAACGCACACGCCCCATGTCATGCTCGATGTTATCACCGAAGATCCAGAGAAACCACATATTGCCAACAAGATGTACAATACCGCCATGCATGAACATCGCTGTTAACAACGTCAGATAGACTGGAATGGGGGTCTTCTTCAGCCCTGACAGAGTTTGCCTTTGAGTCCCAGACGAACTGCCCGATTTAATTTAACGATCGTTCGCGACAATGTCATCGCCACTAACGATTTCTGCTGGCACCGTCGCGTAAGCCGACGTGAACGCGGCATTCGATCCAGCACCCTGAAACACCACAAACACAAAAATGTTTAGGGCGATCAAGGCCAGGTTAACAACAGGAAAGTGTGTACGCTCAGAATTATCATCACCAAGTGGAAGCACCATGTGTCGAGTATGACAAGCTGCTGTTCACCAGTGAACCCTGCCCAACGAACAATCTGGCAACCCACATGATGAGTGCAAGACCGCGGGCCGACGCCTCGAAATGCGAAACGGCCAGAAGTATCCATACAACTCAGCGAGGAATGGTGCAAAGATGGCCTTTGCCATTGAATTATTGCTGATCAGTTTCGAACTACTTCCCTGCCTGTTCGAGCCCACTCTATGCCTGTTTTATGAACGCAAGTCGGACCGCACCTAGCCAGTTCCGGCAAGCCCAATCAACTAGAACGATTCAGATAGACCAACATCCTCCGACAACAACTGATCGACCCGATCTGCCCAAAGCTGTGATTCGGGGGAAAGTAAATCACTCGTTATCTTTACACAGCTTTGCAGTGCAGCAAGCTCCGGTGAACTCGTATCCGCATCTTCCAACTGTAACTGAACTTGCACCGCAGCCTGCTGTGTCGTATCCATTCGCTGCCCAGGCATCAGCCCAATTCTCTGTCGGCTTGAGGACCACGTCGACCATACAACCTCCCGATCATCGGCAAGACCCTCATCCGTGTCCGACAGGTCACCTGACGACACCAATGCTTCACCTTCACCGCTACCAATCAATGCCAGAAAATTCAGCACTTTCAGTGCATCCAAGGCAGTGATTCTACCGTCACCACTCACATCGAAGTAACGCCCCGGCCATGACCCCACTGACAGTGGATCGTTAAGCACCGACGTAACAGAATCTGAGTACTCATGCGTTCCAACCTCCGTAATGATCAACAAAGCATCAAACACCGTGCTGACCCCGCTGGCATCAACATCGGTTGAATCAATCAAATTCCTCCACGCTGACGATGGGTTATCAAACTGAACCTGCTCTGAAGTGACCTGATTCACAGCGACCCGGTAAAACTGCCCACTGTCAATCAATGGACTGGCCATGAGCCAACTTCCCGAATCTTTTAAAACAACAACATCACCCTCGCCACCGGTCACCCGAAGCATTTTAGTGGAAGGTGACATTCCAGAAACCGAGGGTGCATCGAGCACAATTTGAGTGGCGGTTGCTGTATTGGCATTGATGGATTGGAAATTAACAGCCACCAATGAACCGCTGGTTGTAAAATCAACGCTTGCCGCTGACACAACGAGGGAATTGTCACCGCCATCCCCATCAAGACTAATCCCATTGGTGGGCCCGGTCTCAAACGCCAAGGTGACTTCATCATTGTCTGGCCGACCGTTGACCGTCAGCGTGTCGATCGACGCCAAAGGTGCTGAGAACAAATCAAAAACACCATCGCTGATGGTCAATACGTCTGTACTAATATCGATAGACGTTGCTGCAGAATTCATATCCACGGTCACTGCCGAAGGTATCGCTCCGTCAGAAATACCCAGCAACATATCCTCAACTTCGCCATCAACGGCATCACCCGTGGGTGCTAATCCGCCAGCCGAACTGAGTCGAAAGCGGACCACTTTATCGCTTGCCGCCGTCCCTGCAGGAACGACGTAGCTGAATGTATTAACACCGCTACTGACGACCACGTTGTTTGCGATCTGCTCGCCAACATCGGTCCAGACCCCATTTTCGTTGAAGTCGATCCATGCATCGACACGCCCTGTTTCCGACGCTGCTACCAGGAAACTCGAACTCGTTGCGGCATCGCTGACTGCAATCACACTGGCTAATTCAACCACGCCGTCATCGTCAATGCCATCACCATCCGCATTAGATGTGGGTTGACCGTCTGATTCCGCATCAACAGCAGCTCCCAGTCTCAACGATCCGACGATATGCGAAGCACCATTGTCCGCCGCTAAAACTGCATATAACGCAGGTGCATCACCGTAGTCACGATTCACCACGACTTCTTCAACCGTGATGG
>CAXGRW010000806.1:0-2613 GCA_964012125.1 uncultured Rhodopirellula sp. | reverse complement strand
TCGACATGGTCTCGACTACAAGCCGAGCAAACGTGCCCAAAGTAGATCTTGCCGCAAACGGGGAAGCCTCCGGTTCGGTTCCGGCGCTTGATCGCTCGCTGAACATTTTAGAGATGTTGAGTGTTGAGCCGTTTGGCTTGACGCTTTCGCAGCTGAGCGACCGGTTAGATGCGCCTAAAAACTCGGTATTCCGTATCACTCAGACTCTGCTCGCTCGTGGCTATCTTGCCCGAGACGGTAACACGTTTGCGTTTCGTTTGACGCCCAAGCTCCTGCGACTCGCACCTCCGCGATGGGGAAGTCTCAGCCTGCCCGAGGCCTCGCGCGAAGCAATGAACTCGCTTCGTGATGCGACCGGAGAAACGGTTCAACTAGGTGTGCAGAGCGGGAAGGAAGGGATCATCATTGATCAGGTCGAAGGCTCGAGGCCGTTGCGCATTGTTGTCGACCTTGGTCTTCGTTTCTCACTTCACAATAACGCGCCGGGAAAATTACTTCTTGCACACATGTGCGTGCCGCAGCAGAAAAAAGTGTTCGCTGAAATCAAGCTGCCAGCGACAACGTCACGAACAATCACCAGTAAGTCAGAGTTAAGAAAAGAGTGTGAGCGGATCGTTATAAGCGGTTATTCAACCGATTACGCCGAAGCTGATGAAGGTGTGCATTGCATCGCCGCACCAATCTTCGATACGAACGAATTGGTCGCCGGAACGATTTGGATTTCCGGCCCGGCGAAACGAATCCCGAAGCGACGTTTTCGAGAACTCGGTGAACAGGTGCAAACTGCTGCACGGCAGATTTCGGATCGGTTAGGGGAGCAGGCATGAGTGCATATCGGTCTTGCCAGACGGTGAGTAGTACATTCTTTGCAGCATGCGTGTTAGCTTGTCTCTCAATCCTGAGCCATCTGAACGCGCTTGCTGCCGCGGAAGTCAAAGAATCGAAGCGGCTATTCCGGCAGTACTGCAACGATTGCCATGAAGGATCGCACTCGGAAGGTAATCTTGATCTCTCTGCGTTGCAGACCAAAAATAGTTTCGATGCATTACTGATTTTTGAAAACATCGCGACCGGAAAAATGCCGCCTGCCGATGCGGACTCGCCATCTGATGCTGAAAGAAGGAAAATGCTCAGCTGGCTGGCAAGTCAGCAACCGGAACCAAAGCGAAATTCTTTCCGACGGATCAGCCGTCATGAATTCGTTCACAGTGTCAATGATCTGCTCGGCACTAAGCTAAACCTTACAGACCAGATTCCCGAAGACCGGGGTACCTACGACTTTGATTCTGACCGGCGGATTCAACTCAGCCGTGAAGTGCTGGGGAGTTACTTCACTGTCGCCGACACGATGCTTGACTCTGCGTTTCCTCCTGAGGGTTTTGCGAGTGAACAAACTTGGGTGACGAACAAACTGAAGGACAGCAACGAGGCTTACAAAATCCTGCTTCGCGATTATGAAGAGGGCGTTCTGTTCTCTTGGACACGAGCGAATAACGGTAACAGCTATTCGTTCTTCTATGACAATTTTGATCCTCCGGTTGCGGGCTGGTACGACCTCGCGTTCGAGGCAGCGAAGGTTGGTGAATTCGAGGAAGACATCAGCATTCAGGTTCATGCCGGCAAGTACTACTACGCAGACGATCGCCCACAGCCTCAACGTTTGCTGGACGTGATTTCACTCGGGAATCGCGAGCTAAGGACGTACACGATTCGCGTCTTTCTGAAGCCTGGCGAGAACGTGTCTGTCCACTGTTATTCCAAGCACAACTGGCGACAGAAGTCGCCCAAGCAGGGTGTCTACATTCGCCAGTTAGTGGCACGCGGGCCGGTTCTGGACCAATGGCCACCCAGTCGATATGGAAAGCTGTTTGGTGATTTGCCGATTAAGACATCAGGGAACCCCAAGGGTGAGCAAGGGACCGACCGGAGCAATGCACAATCCCTAGCTCACGCGTCGGGTTACCAATCCAATGTGCAACGCATTGGAGGCAGCATTTCAGTCAGCAGTTTTCAGCCGGGCATGGAAAAGGAAAAGATGCAGGACGGCTCGAACCGGACATTTTGGCATACACGGTTCGAACCGACGCTCGCAAAGCCGCCGCATTTTGTGATCATCGAGAATCCGGGAGCCGTGGAAATTGCCGGTCTGTCGTATTCAACCTGGTCGGGCGGAAACGGAAACGGTCAGATAAAGAAGTATTCGATTTTAGTATCCGATGACGGCCAAATCTGGAGTGAACCGATCATCAGTGGCGAGTTGGAAGTACAACTGGCCAACGAACAGTCGATTCTGTTTCCGAAGCTGCACACCCATCGATACATCAAATTTCTTATCACTGACGCGAAGACACTGGACGGCCGATCGTTGGCGTCCATCGGAAAGCTGGACGTCGTCGTCTCGACCAATCGTGAGGTCGCCAGAACAGAAGTTGCCGTCGATTCGGACTCGCCGGACGCACTCACGCATGTGGTCAAAAGATTCGCTCAGCGAGCCTTCTCAACACGGCTTACCGAAGCTGAATTGACGCCGTACATTGAACTTGCTCAGAAGAGTCTGCACGAACATGGCGAATTCGTTCGCGCAGCGAAGTTGGGATTCAAAGCAGTCATCTG
>CAXGRW010000805.1:0-2614 GCA_964012125.1 uncultured Rhodopirellula sp. | reverse complement strand
TTGATGATGTGCGAGTCCTGCGGCGTCTGATGCATCGAATCGATTCTTTGCAACACATAGCTAAAACAGAGCCTACCGCGGGCGACGCCCTTACTCTGCAAGAGGCGTTGGAGTATGCAGCGATAAATTCTTTTAAAGAATACAAGCACCCGCTCAAGTTTGACATTCATCTGAGGGGAAAAGGAAGAGTACGTCAGGTGACCAAAATGGACTCGTCGGCGGACCTTGGACAAAACGCGCCTGTTGATACCCGTGTCGTGCTATCCGAAACCAAAAGTTTCTCGACATATATAACGCTCAAACATTGGGATCTGGTTCGTCTCGGGAACGAAGTGACCGACAGACCGCTTTTGCAACTCAACCGAGCCATGGTCGAATCAACGCACCATGAATCAAATGATCTAATTAGCCAGCTGAAATCGGAAGCCGATCTTGGCACCCAGCGGATCGCCAAGGTGCTTTTCACTCGCATAAATCCGTAACCGGTTGGTTCCCTGATTCTGTCGCCCTGACAGCTGATCGCAGGCAACTGATGCAGAATCCTGCGCCCATCGACACAGCACGACCGAAACTGCTGCCATCGTGTTCAGCGACGCACACCTGCTGGTTTGCCGCGACCGTTGGTTGCTATCAACTGATACACTGTGGTGTCTGACGGAATGTCAGATTTTTTGAGAACATCAGGCGACAGACAAACCACCACAGATCAGTGCAATGAAAATTAGATCGGTTCTTCTCCTGCTATTTTTGATGGGCACAACGCAGGCAGCCCAAAAGCCGAATATTGTCTTCTTTCTCGTGGATGACCTGGGACTTGGCGATGTGGGTTGCTTTGGCTCACAGTTTCATGAGACGCCAAATATCGATCGACTCTGCTCAGACGGTTTGAAATTCAGCCAGGCATATTCTGCTTGCACCGTATGCTCACCGAGCCGAGCGGCAATCCTGCTAGGTAAATACCCTGCAAGAACCAATCTTACTGACTGGATCGCTGGACATCGTCGACGTAACGCCCCCCTCCAAATTCCTGACTGGAATATGCGCATGGGCCTGTCGGAAACGACTTTACCCGAGGCGTTGAAATCGGAGGGCTACCGAAGTCAGTTCGTAGGTAAATGGCATTTGATGCCGATCGGTGCGGAAGACTTTGAACAGCACTACCCAACATCCCATGGTTTTGACCAAAACATTGCTGGGCGTGAATGGGGCCAGCCAAAAGGTCCCGGAAAATACTTTTCACCGTTTGGGATGCCCAACCTCGATGACGGGAACAAAGGTGACTTCCTGACGAATGCACTTACCGATCAGGCAGTTGAGTTCATTGAAGCGAATCAAAGCGATCCCTTTTTTCTTTATTTCTCTTACTACACGGTTCATGGCCCCATCATGGCCCCACCCGAATTGGTTCAAAAGTACCGAGAGAAAGCACTCCAATTCCCCAAACCGCACACGGAACGAGTGAACCCCTCTTTTGCAGCGATGACGGAATTACTTGACCGTAGCGTGGGACGTGTGCGTTCCAAGCTCGAGGAGCTAGGTTTATCGGACAACACCATCATTGTCTTTACCTCTGATAACGGAGGCACCTCCGAACTGGCATCAGCAGGTTTGCGTGGGGCCAAAGCACTCGCTTACGAGGGCGGCACACGCGTATCGACCATCGTTCACTGGCCCGGCGTCACCCGTCCTGGTTCCGAGTGCACGGTCCCCATCATTGGTAATGACTTTTACCCCACCTTGCTGGAAATGTCCGGCGGCAAGCCAATGCCCCAACAACATGTCGATGGTTTGAGCCTTGTTCCCTTGTTACAGAATCCAAACGCTCCGTGGTCGCGGGATGAATTGTACTGGCATTACCCACACTACCACCGAACCAAGCCCTACGGTGCTATTCGCAAGGGGCATTGGAAGCTGATTGAGTTTTTCGAAAACAATGCCATTGAACTTTATAATCTCAAAGCTGATCCGGCAGAACGAAGCAATCTAGCAGCCACTGAAAAGATCATTGCTTCTGACCTTTTGAAGCGACTGCAACAATGGCGAAGTTCGGTGGATGCCCAAATGCCCACACACAATCCTGCCTATGATCCACAAAACAACGGCAAGCCCCGTTCTGCTTCAGTTAGCAATCAACCGATCTCGACTCCTCACGGCACCATCTCGGCGTCCTCGCATCAAAATGGCAATCCGCCTCATCATTCAGTTGATGGCGCCCGCAATACGCGTTGGGCGGCGTCAAATGGAACCGTACCTCAGTGGATCCAGCTTGACCTTGGCAAGCAACGCCCGATATCAGGCATCGAGATTCGATTCAAAAACCGAACAAAAATTCACTACGCCGTTAGCGTTTCCAACAACGCACGCGAATGGCAAATCGTACATGAGTCAAAGAAGCCTACCGAAATCCAAGACGAAAAAGTCTCTTTCTCGCAGAATGCACGCTTCGTGCGGATCACCATTAATGAAGTAGAATCCGGTTGGGCGACGATTGAAGACTGGAAACCTATTCTTCCCGCTTCGTAATTTTGCTGTCCCAACGCGACTGTATGCTGCGCATCGCAAACAACGACCCCACAGCCAGATTCCCCAACCAAGTGTGATCCTACCTCAACAC
>CAXGRW010000804.1:0-2617 GCA_964012125.1 uncultured Rhodopirellula sp. | reverse complement strand
TTTCACAACCCCAGACTCATCTGCGGATTGACATGCCCACCAATCCATTCTCAATCCCGAACGAACTCCCCAATGAGCGTGGCGTGTTTGGCGATGCGCGACTCATCAAGAAGGGTTTTTTGTATCGCATGATTGAGATTGAAAAGCCGGCTACCATGAGGTTTATTTATGACGGTTGGTGGTTTCGCCAAACTATCAAGATCAGCGGTCACATGGCGTGGTCACAAATCAGTTGGCTGACGATCGAGCGAAAGGCAGAGTTCGAACTTCCACAGGAAGTGTCTGCACACCGCTTGCCTTGCAAAATCGAAATTGACTTTGCCAAGGCACTCTTGATCAAACGCTTTCGGATCTGGATCGACGACGATTTGGTCTACGACGAGATTTCGTGAGGTGAAGCGACCACCATCGTTGCTAGGCTGAGCTAGAACTCGCGACACATTCTTTCAAGCCGCCTCTGGCTGACGCTCATTTTGAACCGCTTCGCCCTCGTAACCGACATTCAGGGACGACGCATCTATTATTTCCACTTCACGAATACCGGCCCGATCGCCTTCTATTCCCATAGCGGCGGCACCAGGCTTAACGGCATCGAGTACGAGAGAGGTGTATGCAAATGGCTGGGCGATGTTCCGCTCATCAAACAAAAGTGATCTCTTTACCAAACCCTTCGACACATCCCAGTGATTGGAATGAAAGACACCCTCTTGATCAAAAAACTCGATCAGTTGCACTTGAAACCCAACCGCCAAGAACGCTTCTGCAAAGGAATGATGGTTGTACAACTGGCCATGCCCGCCGGCACCAATCTCGTTACCACCCGCACGCCGCAATGTTTGACGCTGCTGCGAAGGATGGAAACCATCTGGGACAGCGACGCGCAAATACCCACCGGGTCGCAAAAACTGAAAGCAATTTCGGGCAGCCGTTTTGCCGTCTTGTTCGCTCAGGTGTTCCCAAACATATTCTGCAAGGATCGCATCCACTGAGCTTTTCTGAAAAAACGAACTCCAACTGGCCGGATTCACCAGGTCAAGTTGGTCGTTTTCGGCAGGAATCCAAGTTTCACTGCAATGACTCTCCGATCCAATGGCCAAGCGAATTCGATCGCGTGACTCAATTTGCCGGCGTAGCAATCGGGTCGCACGTGAATGACGACTTTGAATTCCCAACCAATTTTGCAACAAACGCACGGCATGCACCCTGAACAGCACGGGACAGAACGTAACGCTTGAGTGAGTACATGAAATCAAAGCGTGGTGTAAAGACGAACCATTGCAAGTCTGCCTGATCGATCAACACGCCACCTCGATCAACACACCACCTCGATCAACACACCACGGGGTCCAGCATTGAGTACCTCTGTATCCGCCAAACGAACCTGTTTCTCCCAGTCGCTATGGATATGCCCACACACCACCAGTTTGGGTTGCGTCTTCTCGACAGCCTCACGAATGGCCTGGCTTCCGCGAATCTGCCCACTACTGTCGTGGTCAACCGTATTCAATGGAGGTGAATGAACCACCAACACAGCAACTGACTTGCCCCCGGCCAGCAGAGGCTTGGCTTCCGCTTCGGAAAAGTCATAACTCCAGTCACCAAAGGGTGTCACCGGAATCCCGCCCCCCACTCCCCAGAATTCAACGCCTTGGACCACGCAGCCAGTCCCATGCAGCACTTTGGCACTTTTCCAGCTTGTAGCTCGCACTGCGGCTTGCAATTCCGAGGCTGATTCCCCATTCCCCGGCACCAGAATCGCTGGCTTGGTGATTTTGGAGAGAACCTTCAGGGTGTCTTCCACCCCCTGCCGACGCGTCGCAAAGTCACCTGCTCCGATCACGACATCCGCATCGCAGGATTTCTCAACCAGTTTTTCCGCTGCCTCAACATTGCGATGCAGGTCACTAAAGCACAATAATTTCATATTACTATTCTCATAGAACTGAACATGGCGATCGTTACAAAACGTCGACACACGAGACAACCTTTACCTACACACAACCTCGTGGGTGCCGTGATCGCCCTTACACACCAAATTCGGTTACAGTTATGTTGGCCTCGCCTTGGTAATTCAACGCCAAAAGGTCTTCCACCATGCGTTGAAGCGATTAAGTTCAAAAGAATGCACTGCCCAGATTGTCGCCGATAGCGATTTACTTGCGATGCCTAAGTTCATCCTCCAGCGCTGCCCATCGAGCAACCTTCGTACTCACGCACGGTACCGTCTTTCATGTCAGGTTCATCAAATCAACCTACCGATTTCCGTCGGCCGATGATTTTGGTGTTTTCCATCGTGCTGTTGACCACGTTCGCTGTAATTTTTTGGAATGAGGGTCAAAGAGGCGAGCACAAGATGCTTGCCAACGCGGCAGGTCGCGTTGGCCTTGTGATGGCCGGGCTTTGGATTGCATGGCCGAGTTTGCTTCGCCCGATCAATTGGTTACCTCCTGGAATCGCCGTCTTGGGCGTGATTGCAATTGGGGTGATTGCTGCTCGCCCCAACTTGGCAATTGTTGCAATGCCAATGGTTGGAGCGGCCCTGTTTTTGACGACAATCGTCCGCAGCCTAAAACCGTAGTCTGAATGCAGAGAGCAATACCTGCGTCTTGCCTTGCCC
>CAXGRW010000803.1:0-2623 GCA_964012125.1 uncultured Rhodopirellula sp. | reverse complement strand
AGGAAGGCGGACGTGAACGACCAGAGATGGTGGACCGTGAACGCCACGAAATGGAACAGCACCGCCGGCGTGAAATGGAAGAGCGGCAACGCCCAGAGGAAGGCGGACGTGAACGACCAGAGATGGTGGACCGTGAACGCCACGAAATGGAACAGCACCGCCGGCGTGAAATGGAAGAACGCGCACAGCATGAACAGCATGAGCAAGGTGAACAAGAGGCCCGAGAACTCCAGGAAGCACGTGAACGTTTACGTCGAGCATACGCGGAGGCGGCTCAGCAATTTCCAGAAAATCACCCCCGGCGAATGGCGATTCGGCGAGAACTGGAAGAAATCCGGGAACGGGCCAATCGAATGTCACACCAACACCACATGAATAACGGTGAGCATGCCAGAGCGGATCGCCAGCAACACTCGAAACCTGGCCAGCGTTCCAATGACCAGCACCGCGATCATCACCAAGGCAATCACCAGCAACATGACCAAGGTGAGCCTGGCCCGCACCGAAATCATGACCACGGAAATCACCCTCACCACAACCGGAATGACCACCGACAAGGTCCGGACATGCCAATTGAGAAGCGACTCGAACTGCTACGCATTGCGTTTGATCACCTCGACGAGGCCGGTATGGAGGACTTGGCTGACGAAACAAGGCGCCGCGGAGAAGAACTGGAACGACAACTTCACCATGACAATGATCACAACAACGAACCTGGCAACAACCAGATTCAGCATCTAATTGAAGAGTCGCACCGGTCTGTTCACGCAGTCAACCAGCGGCTCGATCAATTGCAGCGTGAATTGCAGGAAATGCGTGAACAATTTAACCAGCTTCGCAATCAACGGTAACCGTTGCGGGCAAGCAAACGTTCGGGCAGACCGACGGGGAATCAACCGTCGATCTTGCACCGACAGCACTGCTGCGAATCAAATTCGAGAACAGGCGAACGGAACGATTGCTTTCCTTCGCCATTGGGATTCTTACTCTTGACGACTCAGATATCCGCTCGCTGAAAAACGAATGAACCAGGCCAAGTCCCCCGGTTCATCCCGATAGCGTTGTGCCAAGGCGAGAACAGCTTCTTTTGAGCGAGGGTCCGCCAGCAACTCAACGGCGCGTGCAGCATGCAGCACGACAGTCCGATCATCATGATCAAACCAACGAGTCAAGGCCTCAATGGCGTCCCAATCACCCGTATGTCGTGCGACCGCATTTGCTGATTCAATTGCAACCGCCTTGGATGGATCTTCAAACATCTTTCGAAGCTTTCCCGTGATGTTCTCTGGCAAAGTCTCCACCGCACTACAGGCGACCGCACCCCAATAACGAATTGCCGGATCGCGATCAGCAAGGCTTTTTGAAATTGCTGCGTGATCATCGGTGCCAACCAATTCAGCTGCCGCCAACACATTCTCTGGATTGAATTCATGGGTGGACTTCCAGTTCATGGGAGACATCGACTTCGCATGCCGCCACAGTTCAAGTTCCGGTACCAAACCCAAATCACGCGTCTCAATCATATGACGGTGTAGTCGATCACGCATCTCCACAACAGTGGCTTCATGCTCAAGCGAATAGGCAAGATTGTCCAAGTTCAGTGGATCGTTCTCACAATCATACAACTCCTCCGGTGGCCTCGTTTCTGACAGGTACTGATCCTGCGCGGGCGAGGCCTTTCCTGAATCAGCTAACTCATAAAAATCGCGTCTTACATCTGCCTGATCAATCCAGGCACCTTGCTGGTTGTAGCCAAGGTGCGGCATGTAGTTTCGAATGTAAAGAAACTTCCTCGAACGAACACTTCGCGCCATGTCCATAATCTCATCAACACGATCGCGATGCCCAAACACGTACTTTCTAGCAGAACGATCGAGTGAACCGAGAAAAGCGCGACCAGTCATGTGTGCAGGTAATTCGTCAAATCCAGCCAAGCTAAGAACCGTTGGACCAAAATCCTCAAAGCTCACCAGACGGGACACATCGCCTTTATAATCAACGGAGCCAGCAAGCCCCTGATACTTTTTGGGAATTCGAATTAGCAGCGGCACGTGCATCCCACTGTTCAGAAGAGCCCGCTTGTGGCGTGGCATTCCACTACCGTGGTCTGAATAGAAAAAAACGATTGTCTCTTCGTACAAACCATCGGCTTTCAAATCAGCCAAGATTTCCCCCACTCGTTGATCCATACGCGTCACGCAGTCGTAGTACCTCGCAACTGTCTTTCGCACTAGCGGAGTGTCAGGGTAATAAGGCGGCAGAGGAGCAAGATCCGGATCGTGGATTTCAGTGGCCGACAGACGTGACTGCACTTCTTCCTGAAACTGCTGGTACGGCCAAACCATCGAACGTGATTGATGGCTTTCCATCAGATTGATCACCGAAAAAAATGGTTGCCCTTTCCTGCGGCCCCGCCAATCGGCCTGCTCGCTGCACTCATCCCACGCAGTTTTGGTTATCCTGCTTTCAGCACCCGAGTTGTAATCCGTCTTCACATTATTGGTGGTGTAATAGCCGGCCTTACGTAACAACGTGGGAAAACCACTCAACGCAGTGGGAAGCGGAATCAGCGAACGCATTGCGTGTGCCCCCTGCGAAGGAGCCATGCAACCATTAATCAAAC
>CAXGRW010000802.1:0-2628 GCA_964012125.1 uncultured Rhodopirellula sp. | reverse complement strand
CTGCACTGCGACATTAGCGGCACTGCGACATTAGCGGCACTGCGACATTAGCGGCGGAGCGATATTGCTGCGGGGTGGTATTGCTGCAGAGTGATCTCGCGACAGACTTCACCGCCCTCGCCCCTGAGGTCTGAAAATCGAAGCCAGCTAACCGCCCCCGGTCACACAAACCCACCGCAGCCATGCCGAATCTATCTTTGGGGCACCGCAACCTGCAGGCAGAAGCGATGGACGATCCCGATTTACCGCGGGATGAACACGAACTGGCACTGCGCGGCCTTGCACGCCTGAACCGATGCAGCGGCGTGGCCTCTGCGATGTACCGGCGTCTCAAACGTCTTGCGATGAGTCGCGAAAACCAATCGCTTCGTTTACTTGACGTCGCGAGCGGCTCAGGCGATGTCCCATTGCGTTGGGCGGAATGGGCCAAAAGAGATGGATGGAACCTGCAACTGACCCTTCTTGATTTGCGGTCCGTCGCCATTGAAGAGCAACAACGTCGCGCCTCTGCTGCTGACTTGCACGTGCTGTCACTGCAACACGACTGCCTACACAGCCCCCTACCCTCTGGCTTTGACGTCGCAACCTGTTCTTTGTTTATGCACCACCTCGAAAACCATCAAGCAGTTCAATTACTGCAAGCGATGCGTCAAGCGAGCAACGGCTCAGTCATCATTTGCGACTTGGAACGGAGCTATTTGAATTTAGCTCTGGTATCTGTGGCAAGCAGACTCTTGTCACGATCAAAGGTCGTCCATTCTGATGCCACCCTTAGCCTTCAAGGTGCATTTACGATGTCCGAGTTCCAAACAATCTGTCAGCAAGCTCTGGGCCACCCCATCAAAATCCAGCGGCTATTTCCATGTCGGTTCCTTGCCACGATCGACGAGGTTGCATCAAAACAACCGATGCCCTCATTTGCATGATTCGTGACACCCACCTGCAACAAATTCAGTATGAATTCACCCACCGTGCTAGTCGTTGGAGGCGGAGTTGCTGGTAGTGCATGCGCCATTCAATTACGTGCACACGACGTGAACGTGACGTTGGTCGAGAAGGCTGAGTTTCCGAGAACGAAGGTCTGCGGTTGCTGCCTTGGGGGGGCGGGAATCGAAACACTCAGGGGCTTGGGTCAGCTGAGCTTACCAGCCCCGTCATCGGATGACACTCCGCTATTTCGCCAGATCATGACGGACGCAGAGTCAGTGAACCAATGGCGAGCATCCCTCGGTGGGCACACCATCAAAGTGGACCTTCCTTCAGGCATCGCCATCTCGCGAGAACGACTCGATTCAGCACTGATTGAAACCGCGGCAGATGCTGGCTGCACGGTTCATATGCCGTGCAACGCCCGTATCAAAGAGGTTGCCGTCACGAAGGTTCAAGTCACCCTGCAACATAAGTCGTCTACCGAGCAAAAGGAATTCGACCTGGTAGTGCTGGCAACAGGACTAAACTCTCCGGGCATCACAACGATCCTGCCGTGGAAAGAATCACCTCACGGCCCCTTTGGTGTCTCGTGGACCGCCCAGTGCGATCAAATTGCTCCCCAAGTGATTCATATGGCCTGCGATCATGATGGCTACGTGGGCTTGGTTCGCCTAGAAAGTGGCCAAGTGGATGTCGCCTCTGCACTTCGATCCGGGTCCGTAGCCGCTCAACAAGGCTCACCCATGGAGCGAGTACACCAGATTCTTGTACGGAGCAGTTTCCCTCAATTTCAGTGGGGAACTCCATCAAAGGTCATGACCACCCCACCGTTGCGACGTACTCGAGTTGCGGGCCGAGGACGCCTGCTAGCCATCGGTGATGCTTCGGGATACGTCGAACCGTTCACCGGTGAAGGAATGACTTGGGGCATGCAGAGCGGAATTGCTGCAGCGAATCGAATCGGCCTGGCCAGCCTGCAGGCCGACCAAAACTCACTGGCAACGATAGGCACCCAATGGGACCTTGATCAACAAATGCTGTTACGACGCAAGAAGCGAACTTGCCGTGTCGTCACCAATGCCCTGCGTTCAAAATGGGCGAGAAAGACGATCGGCAGCATGCTGGCAACTTTTCCCAAACTTGCGTGGCCAATCGTCAAACGACTCAGCTGACCAGACGAACCGTACTTTGAAAGCATTTGCAGAATACTGCGGGGATCCCGATCCCCCCATGAACTGCACGGCATTGCACTTTCAAAACCGGGCTAATTTTTGGTAATCAGCACGCATCATGGATGTTATACCGATGCGTTCCACCGTGGCGCCCCTAGCCGCCTCACCTTTGCGCGACTCCACCGACAAGCCAAACTTTGCCGGGCTGGACGCTCTACGCTGTTTCGCCGCCTTGGGTGTTGTTCTGCTGCACAGCTGCGTGCCTTACCTGCGTTATCCGATGCCTGGACTTACCTGGTCTGTCATGGATACTCCCAACACCGCGATCGACTTTCTATTTTGGTCGATCGAGCTATTTATCATGCCATTGTTCCTCGTCCTGGCGGGATTTTTTGCTTGGCAGACTCTGCAACGGCGCGGCCCGAACTCATTGATCCGCGGTCGCGCACGTCGCTTGTTAATCCCCCTGCTGTTCGGTGCCCTGGTGATCCTTCCTCTGGACCTTTACTGCTGGGTTGGCAGTTGG
>CAXGRW010000801.1:0-2638 GCA_964012125.1 uncultured Rhodopirellula sp. | reverse complement strand
TGTTGCAAAGAATCGATTCGATGCATCAGACGCCGCAGGACTCGCACATCATCAAAGAACGCCTGGTCAAGGACAGAGTTCTGAGTTTGTTTGCGTGCGATCGAACTGAAAGACATCTGTTTGGCAGCTGCTTTGATAAGTTGATTGACCTGTTCTTCTTCAGAATTCAACTGCGTAATTGTTTGCTGGATCTGACTAGCCAAGTTGCGTATTGCAAAGCGATCGCTTTCCATGTCGCTCGAGAGTTCGCGATACTTCCCCTTCAGTATCTCAAGTTCGGTTCCTGCTTCACGCAGTGATTTGAATGACTTTTCCCAGTCAGAAGCAAGCTTCTTCGTTCTTGTCACGAACACGGCGATACCGGGCTGCTTATTAATCAAGTGGGAAAATGTAACTCCAAGGCACTTCGCGAAACTGTCTGTTTTACTAAATGCTAGTTGGTAAGCAGTCCAACACTTGGATTCTTTAATGGTTCTGTCATTGAATTCAACTTCAGTTGCACGGAGACGTGATCTGGCAACCCGTAGTTGCGTCTCGTTTTCTTTCTCAAACTGGCGGAGACGCTTTGCTAGTTGCTTTTGTTGTTTCTCCAATTCAACTTTGTGGTTCAGCATTGCCCTCCTGTTGCGTAGGTGGACGTAGACTTCACTCGTTGCGTGTTCGAAAAAGTCGTGAAGTTGATTCATGGTTGCGCCCCGAAGTCTTTTTCGAGTTCGGACCGAATGAATGCCACGCAGTTTTTTACACAGTAGGCTGATGAGGCAACTTCTGTTGACCGTATCGCGTGCAGGGCTTGTAAAGAACCAAGCTGAGTTGCTGAACTGTTGAATTCATTGAGTGTCTCTCGAAGCTGTTCAGCTCCCTTCCAGGATATTTCCTGGTAGTCGTAGTGTGTGTTGAGCTGCGCACCGCCTTGTGCTTTACCTTCCAACCGATGGGAGGGGCTAGTGCTCACGGACGCTGCTCGAAAAGCAACACTGCACTGCATGTTTGAGTTAACCTTCTGCGTCCGCTGCGTTTTTATGAAACCGTCTGCGACACAGGTAGCGATTTTCGCCGCCGCTTTGGTGAATCGTTGCTTGTCCTCGTTCAAAGGCGAGTCGAGTTCGAACAAGGCGTTTTGCAGGGTACGGTGTTCCACTTGGTGTTGACGCAATTCCGTAATGCACTGTCGGAGGGTTTCGGTTTGGGGCGAGTGGGTAATGAACGCTTCCGTCCCTTGGCTTTTGTCATTGTTGAGGGCAGCAAGAATTTCAGTGTCAATCGCATTGCGGAGGTCGCGTACTTCCTGCTGGCTTTTCGTCGATGCCTGACTTGCCGCGACTAACTCTTCCTCAGCCTCTTGCAAGGGTTGTTTTATTGAATCGGATTTTGATTGAGTATTCGAAAGCGCGTCACTTGAGGCGTTAGAGGCTTCGTCGGCCTGCCTGAGTTTCGCTTTTAGATCTTTCGCCTTCTGATGAACCAGCTCCGTCCTTGTGGGCCAGAAATAATTAGCGATGGAAGAGGTTATGCCCGTGGACGCGCGTTTGATCCGCTTGAGTGATGCGGCGAGCGAGTCTCCTTCGCTTTGTGCTTGCTTTAGCGTTTTAAGCTGTTGGTTAGCGTCCTCTGTGTTTTCCTTGAGGTCATCAGCCAAGTCTGCATAAACAAGGTCATGCTTCAGAAGAGCCCTCTCAAAGCGTTTCTCTGAGCTTATCGCTTCTGTTTGTTTTTCATGTAGGGATGCGTAATGGGAGTTTAGAACGGCAACATTTTCACCAAAGAGTGAGTTGAAACGCTGTGCCGTGCCCCAGTTAAAACCGGGGGGTGGTGTGGGCGAAACAAGTTGTTCAACGGCCAGGTCCGTGTGACGGTCTTCAAAAATGCTCAGTTGAGATGGGGGAGGGGACGTAGCCTCTGCCGTGCTATTTGAAATCAGTTCTGCAAGAATCACTTCCTCTTCGAACGTCGAGTCAACTTGGGATGTGAGACTTGACGGAGTAGCATCAGTCACGGCAGCAACCGGCTGAGACGCGGCAGCAACCGGCTCGGGTGAAGGGGTTGGGCCGGCGGTTGTGTCGGTGGGCTGATTGTCGTCCGGTTGGGATTGCTCCCGTGGTTCCAACTCGGTTTTGGATTCAGGCTGAGTGGCGTGTGAAGTGGCGACTTGTTCGGCTGGTTGTTGGGTGGTTTGCGAGTGGGTTTGCTGCTCTTCCGCATCTGGCTTTGGGTCGTGACTTGCTAGCTGTGTTGGCGGTTCTGTGGTGGGTAGCGGTGTGGGTGAGTCTACGACCGCTTCTGTAATTGGCGGGAACACTTGAATTGGTATCAGACAGTGAAAACGGGCATGGTTCCCTCGCGTATCGTGATCGGTAGCGATTTAGAGAACCCGACGGATCTGACTAGTCAGGAATGGGTGATGCCATCAGGAGGACCACCGTGGGCAAAAACGCATGTGGTGCGACGAAAGATTGCAAATGCTAATTGGGCAATCGAGGTTGCTGCAGCGGGGCGGTATCGCTTTACCCTGTCCAGATGGCCCACTTATATCGAACGACCCATTGATTCAACGTTTGCAAGGGTCCGGATAGCAGGAAAGGAAAAAGCTGGAAATATTGCCGAGCCAGATCAACAAGCAAGCATCTCTTACGAATTT
>CAXGRW010000800.1:0-2638 GCA_964012125.1 uncultured Rhodopirellula sp. | reverse complement strand
TTCAGAACAGTTCAGAGCTGCTGCATATCACCGGGATGCAACTGGATACCTACCGTGCTATTGCTCGGAAAGCGTTGAGCCGAGCGATTCTGGTCGGAGCTCGACCCAAGACCGTGCACTGGTCCGTTTCAATGAAGCAGGCATCAGCGATTGAATGGCCTAAACAGAAAGAGCAGGTCGACAAGGCCCGCGAGAAGTTTGTTGATGATCCTGTCAGGCTAGAGAAAGAATTGGAGCGTTTGAATAATAGTTTCAAACAACCTCACGGCAGTACGTATTTCCGGAATAAGGTGACAGGCAAAACCGCTCGAGCGAGTTGGGCCTATTACGGTGCAAAGTATGCACATCGCCCAGTTGCAGAGATCGGAGCCTTTCCTTCTGACGTTGCTGATATCGCAATCGTGCCGCGCGGCCAGGGGTTGATCATTGAACTGGGAGACCAGGTTCCCAGTGAGGGAATGATGCGGGTTCGGGTTCGTGCTTCCAGAGGGCCGTCTGCGGGAGAGCAGATCCCAAGTCTGCAACTACAGTTTGGCTGGAGAGCGAGCAATGAAGGGCGTGCGTTGTTGCGGGTCAGTTCCGAGGATACTGAGATCACAGCAGACCCCGATCAACCCGGCGTCTACGAGTGGGAGGTGCCACTTGGTGAGATTTACCCACGTAACTCCGTGCGGAACGTGACGAAAATGGGTGCGATGCCAAGCCCATCTGAATACATTCGGTTCTACAACAGTTCGGTATCCCAAGGTGACATACAGATCGATCACGTACAGGTTTCGACACCAGTCTACGACGCTTGGCCACCACCGTCTCATGTGAACATCCTGTTCGAAAGAGACGATCGTGATAATGAGATTTCTTACGTTCGCCAAGTGGTGTCAGCTTTTATGCAAAAGGCATGGAGGCGCGAAGTGACAAAGCAAGAAATCGATTTGAAAATGGATTTTTTCAAATCGATCCGTCCAAGCTGTGATGGGTTCGAGGAAGGAGTGATCGAAGTGCTTGCTTCTGTTTTGTCATCACCTCATTTCCTTTACCTGACTCAGGGTGAAGTGTTTGGCCAGCAGGATTCCGAGGCTCGTGATGCCTTTCTTTCGGATGTTGATTTGGCAACGCGGTTGTCGATGTTCTTGTGGTGCAGTGTGCCAGATAAAGAATTGTTGACGCTGGCGATGAATAAGAAACTTGGAGATGACGTAGTTCTGGCTCAGCAGGTGTCACGCATGCTGGCTGATCCCAGGGCTGGGCGTTTCGCGAAGCAATTCGTGCAACAGTGGTTGGGGCTGCAGACATTGGAGTATCTGGACATTGATCGAAAGACCAAGCCTCAGTTCACGCCCGCCCTGAAAGAAGCAATGTCACTTGAGCCGGTGGCTTTCTTTCAGGAAATCTTGAAATCCAATGGCAGTGTTCTCGATTTTATCCACTCTGACTTTACTGTCGTCAATGAAGTGTTGGCTCGGCATTATGGCATTCAGGAAGTATCCGGGAATCAGTTCCGTAGAGTGTCACTTGATTTGAGTCAGCGGCGGGGTGGTGTGTTGACTCAAGCCGGCTTGCTGACGATGAACTCAGCTGGTGATGATTCGCATCCGCTCAAACGTGGAATCTGGTTATTGGAAAAAATACTCAACGATCCGCCACCTCCTCCCCCACCCGCCGTGCCGGAGATTGATTTGGCAGATCCTGATATAGCTAAGCTAAGTCTAAAGGAGCAGTTGGCTGATCACCGGAATCAGGCTGCCTGCATGTCCTGTCATGCAAAGATTGATCCGTGGGGAATCGCATTCGAGAATTACGATGCACTTGGTCGCTGGAGAAATCAGATTGATGGCAAGCCGGTGGATGCATCCAGCCGACTCTTTAATGAGCAGGAATTGAAAGGAATGGACGGGCTCAAACGATTTCTGTTGGAAAATCGACAGGATCAGTTTGTCCGGGCACTGACCTACAAAATGTCGGCCTATGCCATCGGCCGGCCGTTGACCTTCGCTGATCATTCCACCATTGATCAGATCGCTTCCTCGCTCCGCAAGCAGGATGATGGACTTGCTGACTTGGTCAAATTGATTGTCACTAGCCCACTGTTCCGCCAGCCTTGATTTTTTAATTGCTTGTCGCTGCCGTTTCATGACGGCAATCAATGCCACTATTTTCAGTTCGTCTTCGGCCACACTCAGACAACGTCTCTACAATCGAAAGGGCAACTTGCCATCGCCACTCAATTGAACACTTTGGATCGTCGACGTTTTCTTCGCGGTACCAGCATTGCGTTGTCATTGCCACTGTTCGCTTCCACCGGAATTGCGCAAGATCGCGCAGAAAATCCTCGGCGGCTCGGCTGCTTCTACTTTCCAGACGGAGTTCCCATGCCGCTGGCTGAGGATCCGGCGTACAAGAATTGGTCTTGGTTTCCACAGGGAAATGGCAGAGATTTCCGATTCACAAAGTGCTTTGAGCATTTGGCACCGTTGCGGTCTCAGATGACCGTGCTGTCCGGGTTTTCCCATCCTCACGGCCGCATTGTGCATGGGCATAACAATGCGGATCAGTTTCTGACAGCCGCAGCAACCGGTGGCGGTGATATGGATTACAAAAATACTATATCGCTCGACCAGGAATATGCGGCACATGTCGG
>CAXGRW010000799.1:0-2652 GCA_964012125.1 uncultured Rhodopirellula sp. | reverse complement strand
CAGACGGCATCCTTTTCCTCAGCGAAGAAAGCCGCCCCGCGCAGGTTCCCTACCGCTCGCTGCTTCCGGTGGGTTTGGACAACCTGCTCGTGCCCGTTGCTCTGTCCGCCTCCCACGTCGGTTGGGGCTCCATCCGCCTCGAACCCGTCTGGATGCAAACCGGCGAAGCCGCCGGCTTTGCCGCCTCGCTTGCGGTGAAAGCGCAAACCACCCCCGCGGAACTCAACCCCGACACCCTCATCCGCAAACTCGCCGCCAGCCGCGTGATGATCGCCTTCTTCAACGACATGGACGTCACCTCCGACAACCCGCACATCCCCGCCGCCCAATACTTCGCCACCAAAGGCTTCTTCCCCACCTACAACGCCCGCCTCAACGAGCCCCTGACCGAAGCCGTGCAACGCACCTGGCAACAAGGCCTGACCGCCCTGAAAGAAAACCGCCTCGATCCGATCGCTCTCGCGAAACAAGCGCTTCAGGCGGAAGCAATCAACTCCCCCAAACTAAAACGCACGCGCAGCGAAGCCCTGCTAAACATGTGGCGAGCCATTGGTAACCACGTATCCGCCACGAATAGGTGTGACCGAGGGTCTACGGTTCGGATGGTGACGAGAAAGCTCCCCGAGTCGGACTCGAACGGAAGGGACTGGGTTAACGCGCAATTCGACTTTGTGATCATCCCGCTGTCTCGCACCGACATCCAGTACTCGTCGAAACCTATTGTAATCAATCATTGACAAGGCTTCACTTACTGAGTGCTTAGATTAATCCAACCCACCGCTCCTGTGCCCGTGGCCAATTGGATTTCCATCACTTAACACGTTAATCTGTCCTGCTGAGCGGCGATCGCAAGTGAGTTCACCAATCATGATCGGGGAACCAGAAGGACGCATTCTGTAACTTCTGATCCTGGAACTTCTGATTTTGGTACGTCCTCCTGAGTTGAGACAAAAGGAAATCATTCAGTGAACATGAAACAAGCCCATTTGATTACGGACAGTCATGCGGCAGCAATGCACTTTCCTGCCACACAAACACTCTCACGGTTGGGGTTGACGCTATTTTTGTCGGTGCTCTTTGCACCCAACTTCACGATGGGCCAAAATTCTCTTGAGATCACGCCCACTGGAAATGAACCTGAAGGCTTTGTTCACGTGTTCAGCCGAAAAGTAGAAGTGTTCGGAGTAAGCATTTTCGCGACGCACGATACGCCGGACAAAAAACTGCTTCATGCTGCCAATGTACTGGCACAATATCTTGACAATGATGCTGACGGAATCCCCGATAACAGACTTGTAATCAAGGCATTGAAGGAACACCGTGGTGCGGTGGTGATGTTCGCTACAGAGCGAACTGCGAGGCGAGTTGACATCCACCAGCACATCCCTGAGAGGGTTTGGGATCGGATGGTGTTGGTAGGACTCTTTGGTGAAGAAACACACCCCGGCGGTGCTGCTGATGGCGTCTTTGACGCGACGTACGAGGAAGTGTTGCACCTGATCACGTCGGCTGGTTATGCCCATGCTTATCCGCGTGTTTTTGGGGAGAGGCGTGGAACTCAAATTGCCAACGCGATGGACAAAGCCAGGGGAGGGCACTTCAACAAGGTGCCAGCGGCGTATCCCAGAAAAGCATGGTATACGTATTACGATCGGACATGCGACTATCGATGCCAGATTACTGAATACATTTACTGGGGAATCACATCTCTACTTGGTGCACAGGATTTTCCAAATCGTCTTGAAGAAATCTCTGAAGAGTGGAGATGGAATACTCCGGCGAAAGTGAAGAGTGGCGACCCGGACTTGTATGCGCTGCTATCGGATCCCAAATACTCATTTCCTACGAGGCTGCCGGATGGTAAGTACAAGCCTCAGGTTCCAAGCACATCAAGTTCAGTCAACGATCAATTGCGTTGACCATGTTTTCATTGATGGTGATGCCATCCGTATTGCTGCTAGTAACCTCTGCAGACTGTTCATCGGACCCAATTTATCCTCCCCAGTAAACATCACCAACTTGGGTGAATATCAATGCTTTGCATAAGAACCACGCTCTGTTTCTTTTTAGCTCTCGCAGTCACCACAGACTCATACGGACAGTTTACCGATGCATCGGGTGAACTTGGTTTCAGTGGTGGCGGCAAGGCAGCTTTCGGTGACTACAACAACGACGGTTACGTTGACCTGTATTCAGGAAAGCTATGGAGAAACGAGAACGGGAAAAGATTCGTTGAACTCACAGACTCTGGCATCGAAGGTGGTGAAGGAATCTGGGGTGATTATGACAACGATGGAAATCTTGACTTATTTACATTCACCGGCTCTGGCAAGCTTTACAAAAACAGCGGAGACGGAAAATTCGAAACCGTTGCCTTCCCAGAATTGCCAACGATAAATTCACGGGGTGCTGTCTGGATCGACATCAACAATGACAGCCTGCTCGATTTGTATGTCGGGGGATATGAAATATGGCAACAGGCTGTTCACCCGGATGTGGTCTACATGAACAAGGGGCAAGGAGTCTTCGAAGAGGTTTGGCGATCACCAGAAAACTATTCAGCCAGAGGGGTTGCCGCTGCAGACTACAATGGTGATGGATTCGTGGACGTCTATGTATCCAACTACCGCTTGCAGCCCAATTTTCTCTGGA
>CAXGRW010000798.1:0-2654 GCA_964012125.1 uncultured Rhodopirellula sp. | reverse complement strand
ATCATCGAGCACGCCCGGTGCGTTTGAGCGTCAACATGGCGTCATACCAATGGTCGGGCATGTTAATGTTCGAGTCACCCTCGCTGTAATTGCCGTGTTTACCGGCAACCTTGAGTGCAAGTTTTTTTCCGCGATCCAAGCTGACCATGTAGTAGGTGAAAACCACCCCCCGATATGTTTCCTTCTCATAGAATCTGAACAAGACCGTCGGCATGCCGCCTACGGTCACACGCTCGGGTGCGACTTCACCGTCGATTCCTGTGCTGAGTTCAGGAATGTGCTGGATGAGGGATGCCGGGTAGGTTTTGGGAGGGCTTGAGAATCGGTCAAGCGAATCGTCGTTGATGAGTGCAAAGGTTAGCTTGCAACCATCTTCTCCGGTGAACGTGTAAACAGTATCTCCGGCCGCCGTTTCTCGACGTGTTTGTTTGCCGAATCCAGACGGCAAGAGCATCGAGTAACCCTCTTTGAATTCGGTGACAACGGGGCCTTTGGGCGACTCGGCTTTTGCTTCATCCGCCTCGGTAAGAGCGGCAGGCGGCTCGTAGGATATTTTGCTGATTACAAGTGTCGTGGCGATTACGAATATCAAACCTCCGAGGCAAAGGATTGCTGCAATCACAATCGTGTTATTGCTAATCGAATCGTTTCTTACTGCCAGGTCGGGGCGTTTGTAAGGTTGTACTGGTGCGTCAACTTGAGTGAATCTGTCGGGCATGATCGTTGAGCAGAGAATTGAAGTTGGACACGAACGTTTGTGCTTAGCATGAAGTTTACTTGATGTGGCCACGCAAATCAGCACAATCGCGTGATGTCAGTATCCGAGTTGTGGTTAGGTGACTGGCTAGTCTGAATGCGACAGTTTTGACTGTAAATCAACAGCTTCTTTACACGCCGAGAAGGGCGAGGCTGTATTGTAGTTCGACATCGATTATTGAAGAGTAGTTTGGTTTGCTTGCCCTTCAGAGAACGTGTGTGAAACGCGAATACTCAAGTTGCATTGCATGGAGGCTATTTGATAGCGTTTGTTGCTTAATGGAGATTCTGGAGATTGGGTCGGTATCGTCGGAAATCTGTCGAATGATGGCATTTTCACGAACGCTGAATCGGGGTCTGTGCCGGGGGATGCTTGGTGTCGTGCTGTGCCTCTCATGCAATTGCGCGAGGTTCATGCATGCACCACGCATTGATATGATTATCGAGTCGCCATGGTACAATCCCAATTCTTTGCTCCCGAAGAGTCTTGAGAAGTCGATCCTTAAGCCACTTGCGGTGGGAGAGGTCGTGGTTGGGGCGATTGCGGGGAAAGTGGCTGAAGCAGCTCGCGAGTCTAGACGTGCATCTCGCTCGGCAGATGAATGGCATTAGTTGTCGCAAGGTCCGCTGGCTGAAGTCAGTTCTGACGGATACTTGACTGCGAGCGGACGGAGGGCGTTACGAGTCGGGTAATGCAGTGAGCTTGCACCGGATGCGATGCATCTTACGATGAATGCATTGTAATGGGTGCGGCTGCTCTGCACGTGTTGGGCGGGCATGAACCCATCGAGACAGTTTGTGTTTGACGCTGGCCGGCTTTGGTTGTGCCTTGAGGAACCGGGTTGTTTTGGTGCATTTCATCAGCGCCAAACCTCAGCGGGTGCGAATTTCTGGAGTTGCGGAATTCGCGCAATTGGGGTGCTCGGAGCGCGCGGAACGTGGATTTCGCTGTTTGCATTTGGTAGGTTATCGGCTCGAGTTGCGGGAACAGCCCGCAGTCTCTGTTTGAATACGCCTACCCACCAGCAAGTGCCCCGGAGTCCCCATGCCCTGCCATTTTTCGCCGCACAGGATTGAACTGCTTCAACGTTTGCTAACTGCGAATGTATCCCCATCTCGATATCTTGGCGGTTGTTTGATCGCTGTTGTGACGCTGTGTGGGCTCGCGCGTGCGGAATCGCCAGTGGCTGATGGAATGTCAGTGAAGCTGAAAGACACAGGCAAGCAGGTGACGGTTACGCTGGGTGACGAGCCTTTTACTGAATTTGATTACAGTGATTACAACAAACCCATTCTGTATCCCATCTATGGGCCAGGCCAAGTTGGAATGACTCGAAACTGGCCCATGAAGGATGATGTTGAGGGTGAAGCGCACGATCATCCACACCACAAATCAATGTGGATTTCACACGAAATTAGCGGTGTTGATTTTTGGGGTGAGAGCGAGGGAAAGGTTATCACGGAAAAAGTGGAAACAGATTTTTCCGGCAATCCTAAGCCAAGCAATGTGTTGCGGGCGACCTCGGTGTGGCGAACCAAGGAAGGCGACAAACCTTTGCTCACCGATCAAACGACCTATTGGTTCGGTGGAACAGACAAGAGTCGATGGATCGATTGCTTGGTAGATTTTCAAGCGACTTTCGGAAATATCCAGTTTGATGATACGAAGGAAGGATTGTTCGCAATCCGAACGCATCCAGATTTGCGTTTGACCAGCTCGCCCAAACGAGGTGTTGAAGAGGTGTTTGGCACAGCTGTTAACAGCGAAGGAATAACGGGTAAGGCAATATGGGGCAAGCAGGCTAAATGGTTGTTGTACAAAGGCATGATCGATGGCAAACCGATGAGCATCGCTATGTACGATCATCCGGGGAATCTCAGGCATCCAACCACTTGGC
>CAXGRW010000797.1:0-2655 GCA_964012125.1 uncultured Rhodopirellula sp. | reverse complement strand
AGCTGAATGTGGACAAGCAACGCGGTGTCGCTGGCTGGCTGCCACGTGCCGAATCATTCCGTTAAAACTTCTTGTCACGCAAGACGCACCCCAGAAGCTTTTCTTGCAGGAAGCTTGTCTCGCCGTAAGTTTGTCGCCCACTCAGTTTGTCGGCACCGCTTTCCCTCAGTCCCAGTGCTGTTCTGCTCCATGCCCATTTCGATGCAGCCAGCATTTTTCCCTCATTCAGAGGCCAATCAAGCCGTTCAACACGTTACGATGCGAGAACGGATCGCCTAACGTATTCGAGCGGACTGACTGAAGGTTCGTGTGGTTCACTGCAAACAGTGAGCGAGAGCGTTCTCGATCACAACTTTCAAACAACGTTGCCTTATCGACCCGAAAGAAAAGTACGTTGCCAACACTCTGCTTTACTGGTGGAACCGCCATTTTGCCCGACCGCACGGTCGATGACGCAGTTGTAGTCTGCCGAGATGGCAAGATTGCGTACGTGGGGCAATCCAAGAATCGCATCCCCAAGAATGCTAGGACAATCGATGCCAAGGGTGGGTGGATCAGCCCCGGCTTCGTCGACATCCATGTTCATGGTGGCGGTGGCAGCGACTTCATGGACGGAAGCATTGAAGCTGTCCAGCAGAGTTGCCGGACGCATGCCAGACATGGAACAACCACGCTGTTCCCTACCACTACCACGGGCAGCCCAAAACAAATTCTGGCAATGCTAGATGCCAGTACGCTAGCTCAACAGATCTGGACCCCCGAGAATGGAGCTTCCATCGGTGGAGTGCACCTGTACGGTCCCTTCTTCGCAAAAGACAAAGTTGGTTGTCATAGCAAATCAGGCCGTCGCACCCCTGCAGCGAAAGAGTATGAATCCTATTTCGAATCTGGCATCGTCAAAGTTGCTACCTGTGCGGCTGAATTGCCAGGAGCTGCTGAATTTTACCGGCACGCCCGCCGAAAAGGATGTCTGGTCACATGTGGCCATTCAAATTCCAGTTGGTCCGAGATGGATGCTGCTTTTAAAAATGGAATGCGCCATGTCGATCACTTTTGGTGTGCGATGAGTACGGTCCCCTCCATTCGTAAGCGTCTTGGTGTTCCGATGCAGGGTAGCATGCTCGAATACGTGCTCGGCAATCCAGAAATGAGCACCGAGGTGATAGCAGATGGAATGCATCTGTCACCTGAATTGCTCCGCTTTGCGTGGCAACTAAAGACGGCCGACCGACTATGCTTGGTGACCGATTGCAACCGAGCGTTGGACATGCCACCAGGCAAGTATCGATTCGGCCCCCAACAGAATGGATCATGGTTCACAAGCGACGGCAAAGTCGGCTGGGCGAGTAAAGATTCGCTTGCCAGTTCTGTAAGCGGAATGGCCCACATGGTGCGGCACATGCATCAGTCAACCAACATCCCGCTGGCAGATGTCGTGCGTATGGCATCCCTCACCCCCGCTGAACGAGTTGGAATGGGCGCCCAAATTGGGAGTCTGAAACGGGGAAAACGGGCAGACATCGTTGTTCTGTCACCACGTTTGAAAGTCAGAAGCGTCTATTTGGAAGGAACCCAATTCAACATGTCAGGGCGTCGCTAACAGCACCGTAGAGTTGCCTCCTGCATGAGTATCGTTTCACCTGATTGCTAGGGGCCCAGATCAATCATTCGCTGACTTACCGCCGCCATGTCAAAAGCAGCCTTGGCTTCTTTATTATTTCCGATGGCCTCAAAAGCCTGCCCCAAATTCCGGTAGACCTCTGGCAACGCTCGCCAACTAATTCGCTCGTCAGGCTTGGAATCAATCACTTGATTCCATTGTTCAATTGATTTCTGCAGGGATGCCACAGCTTGCTCATACAGTCCGCTGCCCAGTGCGTTTTTACCATCGTGGTAAAGAAACAAGGCGTACCATGCCCGGTACCCCGGTGCATCTGGATGCATCTGCACCTGCGAGGCATAGCCATCTACTGCTCGCCGCAACGCCGCCTTCGCTTGGCTTTTCAGCTCACGCTTGTCCTGCTCAGAAGCATCCTGTGCCGCTCGTTCCATCAACATTGCAAGCTTGAAGTGCGTATGCACCATTGCATTGATGTAGGCCGGAACATTGGGATGCACTTCGCACAAATGCGTGAACGTCTCTGCAGCCTCAGTCAACTGCGCCTCGCTATCACTGAACTCAGGATCACCGGCGTTAAACAAATGGTGATCCGCAAGCGCCTCTGAAAGTTCAAATAGCACCGTCTGATTGTTCGGGTATTTTTCTTTCAGATCACGCAACAGGCCAACCGATTCGCGTGCCCCCAAGTCAGATCCTTGCCGCGGCCGAAAACGCGCATCATGCTCTTGCTGCCTCAGCGATCGTGCCAGCGACAAACAATAACTTACATTTTCAGGATCCTCATCGATTAGTTGCCGCAGGATTGAAATCGCAATCTGCAAATCCTCTGCATTGGCAGCACTGTCGGCACGCCCACGACCTTCCCCAACACCTCCTTGTCCACTACGACCTTGTCCACGCCGCTCCCCACGCCCCTCTCTGGGGCGTGGCGGCGGGAATCCACTCGGATTTCGCGTGGGCATTGGCCCGCCTAATCCAAGTGGCCCGCCTTGCTCTGGTGGCCCGCCTGGACGATTTCCCCCACGAGGACGAGG
>CAXGRW010000796.1:0-2656 GCA_964012125.1 uncultured Rhodopirellula sp. | reverse complement strand
GTTTGCATGCACAATTGGAAATGAGCTCGCATTACAGCGGCTTGTTCATTCAGGGCCGGTGGCGGGGGGTTGGGAAGGCCTTCCGCAAGAGCTTTTGCCTGTAGGAAAATCCACGGATTTCCGATTGCTCCCCGTGCAACAGTGACACCATCGATTCCCGTTTCGTGAATCATACGCAAGCAGTCCTCAGCGGTGAATAAATCGCCACTTCCGAGGATACGCATCCCTTCACCCACATGCTGCTTGACCTCGGACAGAAAAGACCAGCGACTGGGGCCGACATAGCGTTGCTGTACGGTTCGACCGTGCACGGTGGCTGCAGCCAGTCCAGCATCCATAGCACCGTCAAGGATCTGAAAAAACTTGTCGCGGGATTCAGCTGAATCATCAATGCCACGCCGCATCTTGACTGTCACAGGAATCTCTTGAGGCACGATATCGCGGGTGCGTCGAAGGATATCAATTGCGACGTCGGGTTGTGAGAGGTGGAATCCGCCGCGACAGCGACCTAAAACCTTTTTGACCGGACACCCGAAATTTACGTCGATGATGTCGAAACCGGCCTCCACCAATTTTAGCGCGCCCATGGCAAACTGCTCAGGTTCAGCGCCCATCAATTGTCCACCCACCGGGTGCTCTGTGGGGTGGATATCCAGGAAGTGTTTTGTTTTCTGCCGTTTGCTAAGGGCTAGCAGGAATTGATCCAGCATCACCTCGCAAATCGCGTAACTGGCACCATGTTGACGCGCAATCACCCGCATGGGCAGGTCGCTGTAGCCTGATAACGCAGCTTGTACGACAGGAAAGCCAATGTTGACATTCCCAATGCTTAGCGGTGTGAGGGCAGGGTGTGTAGACACAGAAATGGCACGCACTTTTTAGAAATCAATGAGTTGCACAAGGTGAATTTGCCAGCGATGTCGGGTAACGTAACACTCTCAGATGTCTGGTACACGAACGCTCAGAAAAACGTCATGATGCTACGCTTGTTCTTCACCGCGATGCCCATTATCGCGATTATTACCTGTTTTGCCAACTCGCTCGCTGCCAATCCCACCATGAACATTCAATCCAACGTATTTGGTGCTACTCAGGACGGTCAAGACGTCACTCGGTTCACTTTGACTAATTCGCATGGCAACAGTGTGTCGGTCATGACTTGGGGAGCCACCCTACTCGATGTCAACGTCCCTGACCGAGATGGAAATCGGGAGAATGTCAATCTCGCATTTGACGAACTTGATCCCTACCTTGAGGGGCATCCCTATTTTGGAAGCACCATTGGTCGCTTTTGTAACCGGATCGCAGAGGGAAAGTTCACCATCGATGGTAAGGACTATCAGGTGACAACCAATGCAGGTAAGCATCACATCCATGGTGGGAAAACGAATTTTACCTACCAGAATTGGAGTGGTGAATCATTTCAAGAGAACGAGGCGGTTGGCGTGCGATTCCAGCTTTCAAGCCCTGATGGGCAGGAAGGCTATCCGGGAACGGTTCAAGCAACTGTCGAGTATTCCTGGAATGACAATAACGAACTTCGAATAGCTTTCAGTGCAACAACGGATGCGCCAACACACGTCAATTTGACGAATCACAGTTACTGGAATCTTGGTGGTGCTGGTAGCGGTTCAGCGATGGATCATGTCGCAACCATCGAAGCAGATCAGTATCTCGACGTGGATGACGATTTGATTCCCACCGGGACACTGAATTCAGTCGAAGACACCGTATTAGATTTTCGTGCGGGCGTACCACTGGGGGATCGTGTGAATCAACTGGCCGCGACAAAGGGATATGATCACTGTTACGTTGTTCGGGGTGCGGCTGGTGAGTTACGGAAAGCTGCTCGAGTGGTTGATCCGAAATCCGGGCGAGTGCTTGAAATCGAAACCACGCAACCCGGAATGCAGTTGTATACCGCGAATCATTTGCCTGGTAACGAAAGGTCCAACGGTTATGGAGGACATGACGCGTTTTGTCTTGAAACCCAACATTATCCCAATGCGCCAAATGTTGAAACGTTTCCGACGACCTTGTTAAGTCCTGGCGATCGGTTGCACGAAATTACCGTGCACCGCTTTTCAACAGACTGATTGCTAATCCACGTGGAATGAACAATCAGTCGTCAGTGCGGTAACTACCTGGAAATCAAGCGAGATCTGGAACTTCATACCCTTTTCGGTATTCCCGATTGAGAAACTGATTCGCAGCATTGGAGCCAGTTCCTACGAATTGTTCGGTCTTTGTATCTAGCTCTAGCACCGGACTTATACGGATATCGTCGCTCACACGTGACAGTTTGTGGGATGCAAGGTGTTCATCCATTTCGCCCATCAAAGTGGTCCATTGTTCCAGTTCGATACCGTCGGCTGCTTCTTTGTCCTGCTTTTTACCAGTTCGGAAAGCAACGTTTGCCAGGTTGCACCATCCTGTGCTGTCATTTCCAACTGCAATTTCGGCATTCAAGATTGAAGAATCTCTCTTCAGTACTGCATCGATGAAGTTTGCTTGATGCAGAACATTTCCTCCACCTTTGAATTCCTTGATCTTTTTCCCGTCCGCGTCGTATGCGGCCCCACGTCCCCGCTGGCCTTCGTAGCGTCCACCTTCGCAATAGACGACATAGCCACTGCTTGGTCCCGGGTGTGACGGA
>CAXGRW010000795.1:0-2661 GCA_964012125.1 uncultured Rhodopirellula sp. | reverse complement strand
GTCTGTATGAAAGGGAATGAACAGGCTTTAGCCGTCAAGCAGTCGCGGTGAATCTATCACGATTGCGAGAGGGATCAGCGTGGGAAGCACTCGTCAACCGAATAAGCATCAGGTTCTCAGCCACAGGTTGTCAGTAATGGGCATCAGGTTGTCAGGAACAAGCACGCGTGCATCATTTTCGCGGCGTCCAGATGCCGTTCATCAAGCGTTAATCATCATAACGCCAACCATCACGCGCCATCATGATCCCCAGTATCACGCCAGTGCACCTGCCCAGTACCCGCGTGGTGGCCCTGAGTGGTGTTCACAATAACCAATCGAGGATGCAAATTACGATGAAGATGACCGCCATGAATCCGGTAATCCAGCGACCTGTTTGCCATGCGTGTTGCAGAATCAACTTCGTGTTTTCGTGACGCGTTCCACCGAAGACCAAAGCGATGGCGATGATCAGGGGAAGATAGTACAGCAGGTAACTGGGGGCGATGGGAAGCATTTTGTCTTGCCGGGAAAATGTGTAACGGGAAGGGGCGTCTCAGAAACGGCGAATGATTTTTCTAAGTTGCTGCTTTCTCTGTTTCCTTGTTCGCTGACTCGTCCTCGTCATCAGACTCTTTTTTCCGGCCGCTGATCGGAATAGACAGCGGGCCTCCGTAGGCATCATAAATGACGAGAATATTCAGCAAGCCCGCGATCACTGTGTACCAAGTTCCCATTTCGTAGCCCGCGCCGTGACGGGCGTACCATGCTGACACCTCATCTGCCTGACTATCGCGGACAGGACGCAAAGGAGGAGCCATGAAGCCTCCCCAGTACGGTTCATAGTCTTCTGAAGTGCGTCCCGTTTTACTGTTGGTGGCTTTCTTGATCAGATTTGCTTGAAGTAATGCGGGTAATGCTGCACCACCCACGCCCGCCTGAAGAAAGTAGTGCCAACGCTTGTCTCCCGGCGCCCACGACGAGTAAACCACATGCCCGCCACCCAACGCGAATCCAAGCACCCATGCAGACAGGATGCAGACCATGAATAAGACGCCCTTCGTGTAGCGTCCTTGGTAAAAGTGGCCAGCGCCAGGAATTAACCACGCCAAAAGGGCGGCTAATGGCCGGTTGCGGAGATCAATTCGCTCGCCGTCCACCAAAATGGTGTTCTTGCTGTCAGATGTCATCTGTGGCTTCGTGTTTGTGGCCTCGCCGTCTTGTTTCAGGCCCCATTGTGAAAGAAAGCTATTCGCTGCGATAGGTGAATCAAGTTTGTCTTGACGTGATTCCCTGTCATCCAGTAAATCCAGATCACAAGTTTTTGATTTTCACCATTCGCTGGACGGCATTCGCATGGCTCGCTTCGCTCTTGGATTTAGCTATACCCTCATTATAACGCTCGCTGTGGGCTGTGGCTCAGGAACCCCTGTTGCAGATAACCCGACTCCTCGGACGCAGGAAGGGATTACGACTAACGGCGGTGCAACATCGCCTGCCTCGTTAAATCCCCCGCCAACCGACATTGTGAGCCAGTTTCTCGACGAAATCCGCCGCGGAGGCGAGGATTCCCGAGCAAACGCACTACTCACCTCTCGTGCTCAGAGCGAACTCAAACGGATCGGGCAAACGATCCAACCCATCGGATCGCCCAGTGCCAGCTTCGAAGTCACCCGCTATGAGCTGCATCCCGAGGATGCATCTGCTGCCATGGTCCATAGCGTTTGGTCCGAACCCAACGCTGAAGGCGGTAATGTCGCATCCTCTCAAGTTGTCTGGGCACTTCGCCAAGAACAGAGTGGTTGGAGAATCAGCGGCCTCGCAATTACGATCGATCCTGAAGCAGAGGATCCTGTGGTCTTTAATTTCGAGGATGGGAATCAAATGGCGGCGATGTTGTCCGAACCCGCCCCAGGCAATTCAGAAGTTTCGTCGCAGGCGACCGCCCCGGAATCAACGCTGAACCGTTGATTTGAAGGCTCATCCAGCCCCCCCCCAATGCGGCTGTGCTGGTCTGAATTCAACCATTGATAGCAATTAAGGGGGGTGTGTTTGCTCTTGCAGGCCTTTTAGCCAGACACGATTCCGACTCTACGCAGCAATGGTTCTGACTTGTTCAGAATTTGGCTGCGTCTCTTTGTGACAATAATTCCCAAATTTCAAGTCACGCCCGATTGACACTCATGTGTCGCTAGTTACCCTATCGCTCGAAATTACGCGGTCGGAATAACCTACGCAAACCTCCTAGTTTGCGGATGATTGGTTGTCTGTCGCAGCATTCGTGAGCCAGTTGGCACGTCGTCAACGGCACGAAATGTGGGGTCTCAGGAATCAGGCCCATAACCATGATGTGCGAATTCGGATCGCACCTAACTCCGAACTCTGGAGATTGAAGATGAATCGGACTGTGGTGAGCGGCATTGCCGCGTTCGCACTGATGATTGGTGCAGGACTTGCTATGACTGACACAACTGCCGAAGCTGGTCGCTGCGGCGGAGGACTTTTCTCACGTCTGCACGCGAAGAGCTGCGGCGGAAAAGTTTTGGGCAACGTGTGTAACAAGAGCTGTGGTGGTGGATTGCTTGCACGCCTGAAGGCAAAGCACGCTTCTGACTGCTGTGCTCCTGAAGCTGCTCCATGCGAAACAGCTGCTCCATGCGAAACAGCTGCTCCATGCGAAAC
>CAXGRW010000794.1:0-2665 GCA_964012125.1 uncultured Rhodopirellula sp. | reverse complement strand
ATACACAGCATAGCATCCTGCTCAGATTAAGTGTCGCACACATCAATCGACGACGCGGTTGCGGGCGTCATCTTTTTTAGGATGGTGTCGCTACAAGCGCCCGTGAAGATGAGGCCATGCCTCAGCACAACTTTCGCTTCGGCTTTTCCAAAATCAGTTTCTGCAGACCGCCTATCGTCAACTAACCAAGACGATCGGTGGCTACGTGATACTGGGGATCTTCCGACAGATTCACTTCGACGAAATCACCCGCCCGATCCAGCAGGCCCCTGCACTCATCACTGAGATGAGTGAGATGCAGGCGTTTGCCACAATCTTCATACTTTTCAGCAAGTGCGTTGATCGCTTCCAGTGCTGACTGGTCATAGACACGTGTGTAGTAGAAATCGATCACAACGTCTTCGGGATCGCTGGCAGGTTCAAACAGATCTCTGAACGAGGATACAGAGGCAAAGAATAATGGACCATGCAGTTGATAGATTTTACTTCCATGCTTGTTGATCTGAACATCGGCCCCCAAGTGCATCGCATGTTTCCACGCAAATACCAATGCGGAAACGATGACTCCAAGAATGACGGCAGTGGCAAGGTCATGCATCAGGACAGTGTACCCGGCGACCAGAACCATCACGCCCACATCACTCCGTGGCATGCGATGAAACATTTTCAACGAAGCCCATTCAAACGTGCCGATCACAACCATGAACATCACGCCGACGAGCGCTGCCATCGGAATCATCTCAATCCAAGGTCCGAGAAAAAGGATGAACAACAACAGACAAACCGCCGCAGTGACACCAGACAAACGCCCCCGTCCTCCGGAGTTGACATTGATTAGCGATTGACCAATCATCGCACATCCACCCATGCCGCCAAATAGTCCGCAAACAATATTAGCTGTACCCTGACCAATGCATTCACGATTTCCGCGTCCTCGCGTTTCTGTGATCTCGTCAATCAAAGTCAACGTCATCAAAGATTCAATTAAGCCTACCCCAGCCAAGGTCAAGGCAAACGGAAATACGATCCACAGCGTTCCAATGCTCATGGGAGGAACGACATACTCGTAGAAGAATAATTGTGGCAGTCCGCCGCTAATCGAAGCAGTTTCGGGCGCGGCAGCGTCCGCTGCTTCAGGTGCACTATCAACACCACTGACCGCCGTTTCCGTTGATGTCCCAAGTCCAGTCGCTGCCTTTTCATCGACAGGAATCCAATGAACAAGCGTGTGGGCAACATTTTCCGAGGAAACAGGTTGCTGCACGCTCATTACCTGAACAGTTTCCTCAGTCTTTCGCTGATCGGCAACCGATTTGGCATCTGCATTGGCCTTGAGCATGTCGCCGACCGTAGCAACGAAATTTCCATTCCCGCCATCGGGACTCATTTTGGAATTCACTGCAATGGAAACAAAGGTCACCGTCAGGATGGCAACAAGAGACGGCGGTACCGCTTTGGTAACCTTGGGCAAGAGCCAGATGATCGCCATGGTCAAGACAACAAGTCCCAGCATCAGCGCCAGCGGTGTACCGGTGATCATTTGCAGTTGTCCACTGACCTGATCGAACGACTTAAAACTACCAAACTGTGCCAGGCAAATCACAATCGCAAGCCCGTTTACAAATCCCAACATCACGGGATGGGGGACCAACCGGATCAGTTTTCCGAGTCGCAAAAAACCCACGACCAGCTGAATCATGCCGCACAGAATGACGGTAGGGAACAAGTACTCGACGCCGTGCATGGCCACGAGCCCAACGACAACAACGGCCATTGCGCCGGTTGCCCCGGAGATCATCCCAGGACGGCCTCCCAACAAAGCAGTGATCAATCCGATGAAGAAAGCCGAGTAGAGGCCGATGATCGGTGAGACTCCGGCCACAAACGCAAACGCGATCGCCTCAGGCACAAGCGCCAGAGCCACGGTGATACCGGAAAGAACGTCATCCTTGGCGGTCGTCGTCCGCGACCGAAAAAACTGAAGCATATTGTCAAGCGTAGAGTGTGACGCGGATTTGGCGTCGCAGGTGCAGAAACCTCAAAACGGCCGTCCTCGACCGCCGAGCGATCCTGCGGATAGTAGTCGACCTTTCGTCCTCGTCAACGTCGGAACCCGCAATTACGACCCACAAGGGTGGGAATCGAGCCACCGCTTAGCCGCAGAATGAGGACATTGGCCCCACTAAACGGCACTCGCGGGGCCAGTCACCACAAAAGCGAAGAGAAACGGTCCGTTTCTGTCACTCTGGATTCATCCAAATTTTTCAAAAACAAACCCAAAACCACGGCCCTCGCCTTCCTTCCAGTACCCTCCCTACCGAACCACTGCGATCTCCTCCACAAACCAAGCACGATCTCGCTCCGCTAGCGTCTCGAACTGGCAGCGTCCGCAGCTTCCAAGATTGTGACCGCTGCCTTCGCCATCAAATGAACCATTAGGCCATCACCAGCACGCTCATCCTCCAGCTCAGCCAATACCTCAGAAATAGCGGCACCAATCGCGTCTTCCAGCTCACAGACTCTATCCCGATCCATTAGTCACACCTTTCCAAAAACACAGCGACATAAAACGCCAGCACGCGTGACTCTGCACTTACTCACAACCCCACGCTCACAACCCCACGCTCACAACCCCACGCTCACAACCCCACGCTCACAACCCCAC
>CAXGRW010000793.1:0-2666 GCA_964012125.1 uncultured Rhodopirellula sp. | reverse complement strand
TCAAGCCAACCGATCCAAAAAATCCGGGCAATGCAACACCATCTTGGCTAACAAGGATCTCATACCCAGTGCCCATCATCCACTTGGGCAGGTAGCGGACCCATTTCGTTGTCCTGGTCCCTTGCGGGACAAAAATCGGAAGATTCACTGACAGACGATTATCGTCAGGCGTCTGAGATTCCCGTGTGTTGATAATCCGATAGTTCAGACGCAAATCTGCAGCGGTCGGAAACGGCGATGTGAAAACTATTTCAACTGGCTGATAACCTACGCTAGTTAAATCTGAGAACCCAATCGATGTGACAAAACTACCTCTTGGGTTGACAAGAGGAGCACCGCGTGAGGGCTTGGGCAAAGTAACCACGTGCGCCGCCCCATCTGGCAACTCAGCGAGAGCAATATGCCCCAGACACCCCAAGCCAACCACCGCAGTGAGCACAACACAAACCACCCTCATGCAGACATCCAGATCACACCCGAAACGCACGCGTGCAACCCACGTGTCTGCTTTCACCTTCAAGCAGTTGACCGTGGACGCAATCCTGAAGATTTGCATTTTACAACCGTTCGAAATTTTCAATTCGATGGATCCGTAGGTGGCAGAATCTGAGGTGGCAACTGCCCATCAGCGAACGGGCTACCAGGCTCCGCAACATCACCGCTTGGTCGCAACCCCGCCATCATCCACAGCACTAGAAAGCAGAGAAATCCCGCCACAAAAAATGACAACACTGATCCTAACAGCACCAGCAAGCTGATCGCGATGACATAGCCTCCGTATGCGGCTTGCACCATCGCACCGACCAACGCGCACAAAAAGGTGATCGCAAACAAAAAACGGAAAGAGAATCGCGGCAACACGCGACTCTTTAATAACGGTTCGACCGAAGGAGTGCTCAAATTTTCACGACCCAATTAAAAGCGTAGTGCCTACAGCGCAACATGCATTAATGCAGTCTGCCAACGTTCAGTCAAATCACCTCATCGAGCGACTAAATTGTTCCCGCTTGTGTTGCCTGCAAGTCCTGCTGCATCAGGTCAACTCCGCGACCTCGGAATTGAGCCCGCGGATTCTCCCCTCAAGCCACACATCGAATGTTCTGCAATCCTCGCGTTATTTCGTATTCGTCATATCAACGCGTGATTCACACCGGCTCGCCATTCACATCAGCTCGCCATTCACATCAGCTCGCCATTCACATCGACTCACGATGTAGATAAGTAAAGGGCACAGATCGCTGCCGCCTAACCTGCTCCAGAACTGCGTCCTCGCATCTATGATAACGGACCGCACACGCCCGAGAGAAGTACCTAGATCCACGGAGGTTGCTTAAAAATGCGAAACCATGGCAAAACGGACACCCAGCCATGGATCCTCTCATGCCCACGAGAGTCCTAAAAATGATTAAAGTAGTTCGCGTTCCGCGATCACTCATTGGTATCGCGAGTGCGTGCACTCGTGTCGCCCAATTGACAATCCACACTCCCTTCAAAACCTGGCATCCTCTCTTTCCATGCGTTGTTTCCGCTGTGACGAGCACAGCCACATGAACGAAACGCGAGAGTTTGATATTGTTTCCGGACGGAGGGAGTTCAATCTTAAGAGAATCGAAATTCACATCTCATGCTCCGCTGAAAACCCTTTTACGTGACATCAGCCTCCCAAACAATCAATCACACATCCAACTTAAAGTATCCACCATGCCAGATTCGCAAACTAATCCTGCCCCCACGACAACGAGCACCCCCTCAGCCCCGCCCAATGGCAGTTCAAAGCGACTGGGCATCCTGCTCGTCATCCTCGCTGTTGGCCTCGCAGCTGTGGGTTACGATCAATACGTGGCGAGACCTGCTGTCGTCGCGGCCTACGCAGCCATCCTCGCCGAGAACGGTAAAGTCTACACAACACCCGGCAAAACCCTCACGAACAAAGATGTGCAGGAACTGATTGGCAAGACGCCAGCCAAAACGCTGACAGACGAAGACGGAAACACAGTCGAAATTTATCAATGGCGAGCCGGCCTCCCAATTCGAGCCCATGAACTATTCGCAATCTACGCACCGAAAGATGGCACTCTGATATTCCGAGAGGCAGCAACGGGGAACTATGAAGAAATACTGGAAGCGAGTGCCAACCTCAGCAAAGAAACTACGCTGATCATACCGACCAAAGAAGAATTGGCTGACTATGCCCGTGCTGACAGTGAATCGAATTCAGGGGACGGCAATCCAAATGCATTTTCCGATGCCGATCAAGAGTCACTGGAACAAGCAGACGAAGACCAAGCGAACCGGCAACAAAATGCTGCTGACACAGCGAACGAGGATTCCGATGGTGCTGACGCACCGGATACTGACTCGCCCGCCAACGGGTCAGACCCCAGCAAGCCCGAACCCAGCGTCAATGCTTCATCGCCTTAGCACGCTGCCTCATTGCCTTAGCACGCTGCTTGATCGCCTTAGCACGCTGCATTAAAACGCTGCAACCTCCGCTACTCAACCCATAAAGATGCTCGGCAATAGGCACGAGCGATTGGAATTCAGCAGCGGGAAAGAGTTCGGCGTTTTGGCAAACCGAGTTCACGACCTGCCGCTTATCACCTGCCGCTTATCACCTAGGGAACTGTCAACTCAGCATGGGGCCAACGACTCCTGCTACCCCCATA
>CAXGRW010000792.1:0-2666 GCA_964012125.1 uncultured Rhodopirellula sp. | reverse complement strand
GCGTGGGATACACTTGAGATGTGCGTCATCAGTCGGTTCAGTTACCGGGCTGGGCGAGTTTAAGCACCTGTCGTTAATTGGTTTGCTATGCGTTTCTTGATTGTTTCATTCTTTTGCTTCGTTAGTTTCAGCTATCTGACTGCTGCTGATTCGCGGCCCAATATCGTGTTGATCATGGCTGATGATCTTGGTTTCTCGGACCTCGGCTGTTACGGGTCAGAAATTGAGACTCCAAATCTCGATCAGCTTGCGGATCAGGGATTGCGTTTCAACCAGTTTTATAACACTGCCAAGTGTCATTCATCCCGAATCTGTTTGCTAACAGGTTTGTACATGTATCAGGCAGGCAATCAGGAGATGAACCGGGGTGTGACATTGGCCGAGGCGCTCAAGCCGGCCGGTTACCATACGATGATGGTTGGAAAGTGGCACCTGGATGGGCAGCCGACCGAACGCGGCTTTGACCGATATTTCGGTCATCTTAGCGGAGCGACGAACTTCTTCACGGGAGATGATACGTTTCGTTTGAATGGCAAGCCATTCGTTGTGCCGAAAGAAGGGTTTTATACCACTGATGCGAAGACGGATTATGCGTTGAAGTTTCTGGACGAGGCCAAGGAAGAGGAGAAGCCCTTTCTGCTTTATGTCGCATACAACGCGCCTCATTATCCCTTGCATGTAAAAGAGTCTGATTTTCGAAAATATGAGGGGTGTTATGATGTCGGCTGGGATCGGATCAGAACGCAGCGTTTTCAAAAACAGCAAAGACTAGGCGTCCTACCTGCGGACACCAAGCTTTCTCCGAGGCCGGAGGGTGTTTCTGCGTGGAAGGATTTATCGGAAAAACAGCGTCGATGGGAATCCGAGCGGATGGCCGCTTATGCAGGGATGGTTGATTGCTTAGATCAGAACATCGGACGGTTGCTCAAACGTCTGCGCGACTCGGGGCTTGCCGACAACACTCTTGTGATGTTTTGCAGTGACAATGGAGCTTGTCCGTTTGAACGAACTCGTGGAAAAGAGTTTCGTCCTTGGGATCCAAAATCATATTGGACGTACGATGTGGGCTGGGCGCATGTCGGTAATACCCCGTTTCGCTGGTACAAACAGAATCAGCACGAAGGTGGAATCACATCACCAATGATCGTGTCAGGCCCCGGGATTAAAACGAAACCGGGAAGTGTCACCGATCAACCGGCGCATCTGATTGATTTCATGGCGACTTGTGTTGATGTTGCAAAAGCTGATTACCCGGTCGCCTACGCTGGGCGCACCATCACGCCAGTGCAGGGGCGATCATTGACGCCGATCTTTTCAGGTGATGTGCGGGAACCCCATCCTTGGCTGTATTTTCAATTTTCCAACAACCGCGCTTTGCGGCAAGGAGATTTGAAGGCCGTTTCGGTCAAAGGCCGCCCATGGGAGTTGTATGATCTCGCTGTTGACCGTTCAGAACTCAACGATCTTGCAAAGAGTCGTCCCGATGATTTGGAAGTTTTGAAGAACCGTTGGCATGAGGTTGCTGAGAATACGGAGCAGTCGCCGGCAAATTTGCGTCGCCCTGTGGGCGCGGCAGGTAAACAGAACAAAAAGCAGAAGAACAAAAACCGAAACGCGAAACCCAAGTGATTCGCTAGCGGATGAGCCTGTTCGAATGATTTTGGTGTTGCATCGCCTGCTCGCGTGCACCATTCAAGGCATGACTACCTGCAAAATTCATGGCGAGTCTGCTCACAACGGTAAGGTGTGATCGCGCTGCGGATCATTTCGATTCCCAGTGCATGCGTTTGTTGGCTGCTGGTTCAGAGGTCACTGCTGATGTGATTGTGCTTGCCATGCTGGGCATCAAGCATCATGTTGTGGGCCACGGAGCACATTGATTGAACGCTCTGGAAGGAACGCGATGCATAGGGTGGAGAATTAGACTGCATGTTACCTATTGAAACACTGGTGTTGGTCGGTGGAATCCTGTTGTTTGTCGGTGTCGTTGCCAGCAAATTGTCGGATTGGGTAGGGATTCCTACCCTGCTGGTTTTTCTGGTGATCGGCATGCTTGCAGGTGAGGAGGGAGTTGGACGGATCTCGTTTGATTCTCCCTCGGTCGCACAGGCAACGGGTACGGTTGCCTTGCTGATCATTCTTTTTGCCGGTGGCCTCGATACTCAATGGTCATCAGTTCGCTCTGTGTTGGCACCTGGTCTGATGTTGTCCACTTTGGGGGTTCTGATCACCACTTTGTCGATGGGGGCATTCGCGTGGTTCATGCTGGGAACCTATTCCACATTTGACATTGGTGAAGATGGACTCAGTTGGTCTGAAGCATTACTGTTGGCAGCGATCGTATCATCAACCGATGCTGCTGCCGTCTTTTCTGTGTTCCGCACGAGTAAGGTCAAACCCACGGCCCGCATTCGACATTTGCTGGAATTTGAATCAGGCAGTAATGATCCGGTGGCTGTCTTGATGACGATGGCAATCCTCGGGGTGATGGCGTCGAATAGTGCTTCCATCGCTGGTGTTGGTGCGAACCTGGTGACAGAGTTACTTGCTGGTGCAATTTCAGGATTTGCATTGGGATGGTCCGGAAGTTGGGTGGTCAACCGACTTCACTTGTCGGCTTCTGGATTGCACCCCATTCTTGTGTTGTCGATCGGATTAACCACTTT
>CAXGRW010000791.1:0-2667 GCA_964012125.1 uncultured Rhodopirellula sp. | reverse complement strand
GAGAAGAGCACCGAAGTGGATGTTGCTGCTTTGCGTGCGGCCCGTAAGGGTGCGACGCAAGCCGAATCGGAAGCGATTGAAGCTGCCCATGCTGGTGATGAAGCTGGTGAGACGAGTGAAGAGACAGCAGGTGAGTGACCCGTTATGGGCCAGTCACAACCGAAGTTAGCAAGAGCCTTCCAGGCAGTAAGATAAGAAAATGATCCAACAAGAATCCCGACTCGATGTGGCCGACAACACCGGTGCCCGACAAGTCATGTGTATCAAGGTGCTCGGCGGAAGCCGGCGTCGTTTCGCAGGCTTGGGTGATGTGATTGTCTGTAGCGTCAAGAGTGTGATCCCTGGCAGTGAAATCAAGAAGAAGTCGATTGTTCGGGCAGTGATTGTCCGGACAAAGCAGCCGACTCGTCGCACTGACGGGAGTTACATCAAGTTCGATAGCAACGCTGTCGTTCTGATCGATAAAGACAAGACGCCTCGCGGCACACGCATCTTTGGTGCGGTTGCTCGTGAGTTGCGTGATCGCAGCTTCATGAAAATTGTCAGCCTGGCCAATGAGGTTGTTTGACCAGCAGCGAGTGAAGTTTACCGTTAGAAACCACACAGTTTGAAACGAAGTAGAAGTCATGTATTTCCGTATTGATGACGAAGTCGAAGTGATTGCCGGAGCTGGAAAGGCTTCGAAAGCCAGAGGCAAGATCCTTAAGATCGACCGAAAGAACAATAAGGTTGTCGTTGAGGGTGTCGCCAAGGTTTGGAAGCACGTGCGGCGTAGTCAGAAAAATCCTCAGGGTGGCCGGCTCGAGAAGGAAATGCCAATCAGTGCCAGTAACGTCATGATGGTCGACCCGACCACGGGTAAGCCCACGAAAATCGGCGTTCGGTTTCTGCAAGACGGAAGCAAAGAGCGTTACGCCAAAGGCAGTGGGGCCAGTTTGGGCAAGATCGCTCCAGCTCGCGAGCGACACGCCAGTAAGTAAGCATCAATCTCCGGCATGCCGGCTGATGCAAGCACGAAATAACCAACGATCAACATCGAAAAACAGTTGTTAGAACCCGCGAACGCGGAAAAAACAAATGGCAGATTCAAAACCAAGATTGCAAGTTCGCTACGAGAACGACGTCCGCAAGGCGTTGGCCGAGTTGCACGGATATGACAATCCACACCAGATTCCAAGTGTCGAAAAGATTACCCTGAACATGGGTGTCGGACAGGCCATTGGAGACAAGAAAGTCCTCGACCTTGCATATGAGTGCATGACGGAAATTTCAGGTCAAAAGCCTGTGATTACCAATGCTCGCAAGTCGATTGCTAACTTCCGGCTTCGTGAAGGCATGCCCATTGGATGCATGGTTACTTTGCGACGTCAGCGAATGTACGAGTTTCTCGACCGCTTAGTCTCGGTCGTTTTACCTCGTGTTCGTGACTTCCGCGGCATCAGTCGCAAAGCATTTGATGGACGTGGGAATTACACGCTCGGTTTGACTGAGCAGTTGGTGTTTCCGGAGTTGAATCCGGATAAGTTCACTCGCCCCCAGGGCATGAACATCACCATCGTAACGACCGCCAATACGAACGATGAAGCTCGTGACCTGCTTGAGAAGCTTGGAATGCCTTTCAAGCAGGACAACAGTAAAAAGGGAGCGGCGTAAGTTAGCTTACGACGCGACAGAATCTTCCACTTTACAGCCAAGAAACTGAAAGTCACCCCGTGGCAAGCAAATCGAAGATAGCCAAGGCCAATCGAAAGCCAAAGTTTAGTAGCCGGAAGGAGAACCGCTGTAAATTCTGCGGGCGTCCTCGCTCGGTTTACCGCAAGTTCGGACTGTGCCGGATTTGTTTTCGCGAAAATGCTAATCTCGGGTTGATCCCGGGTGTTCGCAAGGCCAGCTGGTGAGAATCGAAAGAGTCGAAGGGGAGTAGACAACATTATGATGACCGACCCAATTGCCGACATGCTCACTCGCATCCGTAACGCGGTTCGCGTTGAGAAGCCATTTGTCGATATTCCATCCAGTCGTTTCAAGCGTGGCATTGCCGACGTTCTGAAACGCGAAGGTTTCATCTGGGACTGGAAGGAAGTGGACGAGGAAAACCCTACGTCCACACTGAGATTAGAACTGAAATATGGGCCCAATGGTGAGCGTGTGATCCAGTCGATCAAGCGTGTCAGCAAGCCCGGACGTCGCATGTACACCCGTGGTAAAGAACTCAAGCCAGTGCTTGGTGGGCTGGGAATCAGCATCATCAGTAGCAGTCGAGGCGTGATTAGTGATCGCGAAGCTCGACGTGAGAACATTGGCGGAGAGGTGCTTTGCGAAATTGCCTGATGCTTGTGAACGGTTTTCGCCGTTCACAATCAGTGGTGTTCCAGGTTTGCCAAGCAAAATACTTAGACTGAAATTAAAGCAACTGTTATGAGTCGCATTGGACAGAAACCCGTAGCGATCGAAGGTGGCGCCAAAGTGAGCGTTACCGGTCGTCTCATCAACATCGAAGGTCCCAAGGGCAAGCTCGAGTATGAGCATCGCCCCGAGGTCTCCGTTAGCGTTGACGGTGACACCAATAGTGTCATCGTCAAGCGAGCAGGGAACGACCGTTCGGCACGTGAGTTCCACGGTTTGACCCGTGCTCTGATCGCTAATATGGTCGAAGGCGTGACAAAG
>CAXGRW010000790.1:0-2671 GCA_964012125.1 uncultured Rhodopirellula sp. | reverse complement strand
CCCCACGTCTTATCGTATCCTTTCACCCTTCAAACCAAATACTGAGATTTGATTCGTGGAAAAGCTGTCGCGTCCCAAGGACGACCTGTTTGAAAATTCGACGATGACGTTCGGGGAACACCTCGAAGATCTGCGTCATTCTCTGTTTCGTGCCATGCTCTGGTTGGCTGGCGGCCTTCTCATTGGTCTCTTTTTCGCCAATGAAGTGGTGCGATTTGTGCAGATACCACTTGAGGGTGCAATTGAGCAGTTCAATGCTGATCGAGATTTGCATCGGCTTGGGTATGACCCCTCCGATGAGTCAGTGCAGGAGTTGCACAAGTTCTTGGCGAAGAACGCCTTGGTGTGGGAAATCATTTACGAGGTGCCTGAGGAGTTTCAAGCATTAGCGATGGATTCGTTTGTGCCCCAAGAGGAATCAGCAGAGCAACCGAGTGAAACCGGAGAGGCACCAGCACCCTCCGAGGGAGGAAATGGTGCGGACGCTGCTTCAGCCCCAGAGGGCGTGGTTGATCGCGTTGAGATGGCAAAGATTCTTGACTCATTGCCGAAAAAGCTGGAGCCCAAAATCCAGTTGCGAGAGAACAAGACAAGTTTGAGTTCTCTGAAGATGGAAGAACCGTTCATGATCTGGGTTAAGGCTGGCCTGATCGTTGGCGCGATCATTGGCTCACCCGGCATCTTCTATCATCTCTGGGCATTTGTCGCCGCTGGACTTCATGCCCACGAGCGGAAATATGTTTACATCTACTTGCCAGTTAGTGTCACACTGTTTGTTTCAGGTGTGATCTTGGCATTCTTTCTGGTTCTTCATTTTGTTCTGTCATTCCTGCTGGCGTTCAATGGCAGCATGGATGTAGCGGTCGAACCTCGGCTTTCATACTACGTCAACTTTGTGCTTTTACTGCCGCTAGGATTTGGCATTGCCTTTCAGTTGCCGCTCGTCATGCTCTTCCTGCAGCGAATCGGCCTATTTGAAACTCAGTCCTACATCGAGAGTTGGAAAGTAGCAGTGCTAGTGATCTTCTTCGTTGCTATGATTGTCACGCCTGCCGATGTGACCAGTATGATCGCGCTTGCGATACCACTGATCATTCTTTATGGGTTGGGTATTCTCATGTGTAAATTCATTCCACGTGGCCGTGGAATGGGTAGTGACGCTTACGATCCCGCGTAATCGCTAAGCCGGTTTTTAACGATGTTTCCACGCCTGATTGTTGCTTTGGCCGTCAGTTCTCCGGCCTCGACTGATAACGCAGGTTGGAAACAATGAAGGCTGCAGTGAAGGGTCACCAACTGCTTGGCAAGAACTTGCGACGCGTCCATCTGTACCATTGCCAAGTCAGTGTTAGCGTCAAGATTCAGCCACAGTTGTAAACTTCCTCGGTAGTGAAGTAGAGCATGCTGAATGCCGTCAATCTGTTCGATGTCACGCTCGATAGAGGCAGGGTAAATTTTACGACCTGATCCAAGGACGATGACATCGTCCACCCGGCCCAGAATCCTGAACTGTTGGGTCTTTCGATCACGTTCAACCAAGTCGCCGGTGGCCAGCCAGCCATCATCTGTCATTCGTGCTTGCGTGGCCTCGGGTTGCTTAAGGTAACCCAGCATTGAATGCGGGCCACGAACAAAAAGTTGGCCTTGTTTGATCGCGATTTCCCAGCCTTCGACGGGTTCACCCACAAGACCTGGCATGGCGTTTGATGGTGTTGCACTGCTGATCACTGGCCCCGTTTCCGTGAGCCCATAACCCTGTATTACCGTGACACCACGGACGTCCCATTCCATGAACGAACTGGGGTCGAGTGGGGCACCACCACAGCCGAGTAAACGCAATTCATCAAGATTGACGGGGGTTTCCTTGAGCATCCTGCTTGCGATCGCTGGGACGGTGTTGATCAAGCTGGGGTGGAGTTTTTGGAGCCGGCGAAGCATGCTTTGGTATCCAAGGCAAACCGCAAGTGTGCAGCCACTCAGTAGCCAGGTTCCAAAATCGCATGTCCTTGCATAGGCATGCGAAAGGGGAAGCATGGTCAGGCGGATGTCCGACTGATTTTGTGGCACCGCTTTTAGTTTTGCCGACGCATTGGCGTGCAAGCTGTCAGCTGAAAGTAGAACCGCCAAGGGTTCGCTGGTGGTGCCACTGGTCCACAGAATCAGTGAGGCCTTGTCTGAAGGCTGTTGTGGTTTGCTGGGGTGACGGTCAGTTGTTGGATTTGACCATGTTTTTTGACTTGATTCATCTGTGGATGAACGGTCAGTCACCTCCACAAGTTCAGAGGCGATTTGCTGCTTGAAGAGATCATCAATCCAGATGCCGTCAAGGTAATCTCGACGACGCAGCAGTTCGTCGGTTCCAATGCGGCTGTCAAGCGGAGCTTCCGTCAGGCCGAGTTTTAGTGACGCTAACGCGATTACGATGTCAGCATCGCAATTGTCACTTGAGTGTGTAATGCAACGATGGTCTGTTGTGTTGCTGGCTAGTTTCGCAAGTCGGCGAGCAGAACGATCAACGACAAGGGATAGTGCATGCCAAGAACATGTGCATGCCGAGTTGCTGGGAGAGTCCAGCAGGAGGGCAACAGCATCAGGCCGAGAATGGACCTGATGCTGAAACGCTTTGTACAGTGAATTGTCGGACACGGTCCAGTGAATCATCCTAATCGGG
>CAXGRW010000789.1:0-2673 GCA_964012125.1 uncultured Rhodopirellula sp. | reverse complement strand
ATCACACGAAGGGCAACGTCCCCCCTCGTCTGCCCGATGACGCAGAAACTGAAGCCGCGTCAGCACAAGCGGGCATCGGCGTACTTACCCCCCTTGGGTGACCACTGCGGCAAATCAACACACGCACCGCACTATTTTGCGAAGCACTCGCAGATCAGCCCAGCAGTGCTACTGACCCAGCCTAGGGCAGAGGAGCTACGCAAAGGTGGTGTTGGCAGCGGATCGTCAAAGCCAACATGATCGCGCTGCTTTGCCAGACATCGGCGGTAGCTCTTTCGCTTGGCTGGAATTTGGTTATTTTGAAGGCTTCCGAAAGGCAACGCGTGAGGGATCGGCGTCCTGTCTCTTCCGGTTGCACGTCCGTTCGGCGACAGCTGGTGCTGGGTGTGGTAGGTAGATTTGCGTAGGAAATTATTCAGAGTGCGGTGAATACAAGGTAGCCCCGCGGGCTATCGCCGCAAAAGTTCAACCGAATCAGATTCACTAGAGGGAATCAGTTTTATGACCAAGTGCAAGTTGGAGTACATCTGGCTCGACGGCTATCAGCCCACACAGAGCCTTCGAAGCAAGACAAAAGTTGTCGACGATTTCAGCGGCAAAGTTGAAGACGCCCCGCTGTGGTGCTTTGATGGCTCGTCCACCGAACAAGCTCCAGGCGGATCGAGCGATTGCTTGCTCAAGCCAGTTTACTGTGTTCCCGATCCAGGCCGTCTGGGAACGGGCTTCTTGGTGATGTGCGAGGTGCTGGACCACGAAGGCAACCCACACAAGACCAACGGTCGTGCAACGATTGCCGACGACGACAATGATTTCTGGTTTGGTTTTGAGCAGGAATACACGATTTGGAATCCTGAATTCAACAAGCCGATTGGCTTTCCGGCCGAGGGTTACCCCGGACCGCAAGGACCGTACTACTGCAGCGTTGGACAAGGCAAAGCAGTGGGTCGCGAGATCGTCGAAGAGCATCTTGAGCTGTGCCTTGAGGCCGGCTTGAATGTGGAAGGCATCAACGCCGAAGTGATGATGGGTCAGTGGGAGTACCAGATTTTCGCCAAAGGCGCAAAAGAGGCCGGCGATCAAATCTGGATCGCACGCTACCTTCTTGAGCGAGTTGCTGAGCGATACGACATGGGCATCAACTGGGAACCCAAACCTGTCCCAGGTGACTGGAACGGCAGCGGCATGCATGCCAACTTCAGTAACACCACGCTCCGCACCTGCGGCAGCAAGGAAGTCTACGACGCTGTCTGCCAAGCATTCGAGCCTCGCATCAAGCACCACATCGACGTTTATGGTGCCGACAACGACCAGCGTCTGACAGGTCTGCACGAGACTCAGTCGATCGACATGTTCAGCTACGGTGTTTCGGATCGTGGTGCATCGATTCGAATTCCAATTCACACCGTCGAAGCCGGTTGGAAAGGCTGGCTTGAGGATCGTCGTCCTGCATCCAATGCTGACCCCTACATGGTTGCCAGCGCGATCATCACGACCGTCAAGAACGCCAATATTTCTGCTACGGTCTGATCCGCAATCAGTCCGTCGTGACCCAGAAACCCGGCAATGCAGCAGCATTGCCGGGTTTTTTTATTGCATTTTTTTGCAGCTAGAAGGATTTATGCAGTGGTTCGACATGCTCCACAAATCTCTGATCGCGCTATAATGGGCCCATGCAACGCGAACCGAACATCATTCTGTCCGGGACCGACCCTGACCTGCCCGCCACCGTAGCGACAGGACTGGGGCGCTACACCGGGTTCCGCGACATGGCCCAAGGAGGCTGTGCCACGCTAAGGTCCTGCTTTGACCCTGTGACAGGACGCACAGTCGCCATCAAGACACTTCCTCCTGCAATCTGCCACGATCATCGTGAGCGGCGGCGATTGCTGCGAGAAGCGAGGGTAACAGCCCAACTGCAGCACCCCAATACTGTCCCGGTGTACGACATTGGCGACGATGCTGAGCAGGGTGTCTATTTCGTGATGAAACGAATCTCAGGCGAAAACCTGTTCGAAATCCTCAAACGCATTGCCCGAGGCGACGAAGCGACTGCGACTGCATTCCCTGTATCTCGAAGAATAGAAATCGTCGCCTACGCGTGCCAAGCACTTGCCTATGCACACGCGCGGGGCGTGATCCATCGTGACGTCAAACCAGAAAATATCTGGGTCGGAAACTTTGGCGAAGTCATCCTGCTTGATTGGGGCGTCGCAAAAGTTTGGGGGCACGCCGACGACAACGAACCGCTCAGCAGAAGCGTACTCAAAACAGAAACGAACGAAGACAAACAACTGCAAACCTTGACCGGTGGAGGACAGCGACCAGGAACCCCTCTGTACATGTCACCCGAGCAAGTCCAAGGAAATCGCTCGCTGGACGAACGCAGCGACATTTTCAGCGCCGGCGTTTGCCTTTACGAAGTATTGGCGATCCGTGAACCATTCCGCGGCCGCACCATTGATGAGACGTTTGACAACATCAAACACCTGCAAGTGGAACCACCTAGCGTGCGATCACCCGATCAACTGATCCCCCCAGCAGCCGACGAAGTAGTTGCCAAGGCGCTTCAAAAACGCCCTGGGGATCGATTTCAGTCGATGCGAGACTTGATTGCTGCCCTGCGGGCCATCGAAGCCTGAGGCAGACCGAAGCCTGAGGCAGACCGAAGCCTGA
>CAXGRW010000788.1:0-2677 GCA_964012125.1 uncultured Rhodopirellula sp. | reverse complement strand
CCAAAACTAAACCGAAACCGAATGGCCGAATTTACAGAAAGACTGTTGCTCTATCGGTGCAAAGACTGGGGGGGGAGTCATCTTTACCTGATCTTTTCACCCGCAATTATCCGCGTTTGGATCAACCGACAGCGGCTGATACCATTGACAAGACAAAACTTCCTAAACCCCAAGTCACTATCCCACCAACCAACGAGATTAGCAGAGCGCCGAAGAATGACTTATCAAATAGCACCATCACTGCTCCGAGCCATACGATCAATCCAATTAATCCCCCGTATGGCAAAAACATCGACAATCCAGTTTGTACAGCACTAATACAGCAACACTTAGTTAGCGTTGGGCCAACGCCATTGTTCTTAAATGGGTCAGTGTCATCTTCGCCAATAATCCAAAGTGCCGCTGCCAAGGAGATTGTGGAAATGACAAAACTGACAGTACCAAAAATCAGATAAATCATGAACATTATGCACCAAATCCTTACGAGTGACAGTTACAACCAAAACGCCAAAGAAGGAAGCTGTATGGCAATTAGACCAACGAGCAACACAGTGAGCTTCTCAAATTGCTTAGCGATGAAGATTTTCATCTTCCAAACACAGCGATAACGTCCGCTCATAGGTTAGTGCGTTAAATCAAGCATTTGTCCATGATTTAAAAATACATTTGCCTCAACGTGTCGCAGTCTTGCTTTGGCTGAACCTGATCTGTTCACCGACAATTATCTGCGTTTGGCAGTCATTTGCCGCGCAAAAACTAGTAACTACTTGTAACACCTTTACTTACAACAATTCATAGAACATCGTCCTGATATAGATCTACCGGCGTAAGAGTGACCTCATCCCATAGAATTGCACCTTCTTCCCCTTACCTAGCTCCACATCGGCTTTCGCGTTTGCCTGAGTCCGTCTGGCAAGTAGGGGGAGCCTTCAGCAAGAAGCGTAGGCCGCTGTGAGCGTAGGCGGAGCCGTGACTGAGTTGCCGTAGCGTAGGACGTAGCGGGCCGCCGGTGCGGGTCCGGTTGCTGGCCACGCGCTGTGCGCGCCAGCCTGTACATTGGTGGCGTCTGGATACGCCAAGTGAAGGAGCTGAACATGAAACGTCTGCTGGTGATGGGGATGGTCGGGTGTGGGAGAACCGTTGACGAATCGAAGTTGGTTGAAAGAGATGGACTGGCGTATGAAGGCGACAGTGAAACGCCATTCACTGGGGTCTCGGTCAAAAAAGATGAGAACGGGCAGAAGGCGAGATAACGTCCTGATTATTGCGCTCATTTGAGAGCCAGCCCTGGCTCTGGTATTGATTTGATTACCACATCAACCAATCCCAGAAACCAAGGACTGACAGTGACGAATGTATCAGAAGAACGAACCAGTGAAGATATTCAGAGTGCGTTTAAGATTGACGGTGATGCCGTTCGAGGTCATCTCGATGAACTTGTACGATCGACGGTGGAGGACACGTTGAACAAGCTGCTTGATGCCGAGGCAGATCAACTCTGCGGCGCGAAGCGATACGAGCGTTCTGCCGATCGGGTCGACACTCGTGCGGGATCGTACGATCGGAGTCTTGAGACGAAGGCGGGAAAGGTTTCCTTGAAGGTGCCTCGGTTGCGAAGCCTGCCGTTTGAGACACAGATCATCGAACGTTACAAGCGACGCGAGTCGAGCGTCGAGGAAGCCCTGGTGGAGATGTACTTAGCCGGCGTGTCAGTGCGCCGGGTCGAAGACATCACCGAGGCGCTGTGGGGCACCCGAGTCAGCTCCAGCACCGTTAGCGAGATGAACAAGAAGATTTACGAGCGGATTGAATCTTGGCGAACTCGCCCGCTTGATGGCGAACATCCTTACGTGATGCTCGATGGCATCTGGCTCAAACGCAGCTGGGGCGGTGAGGTGAAGAACATAGCGGTGCTTGTTGCGGTTGGTGTTCGTAGCGACGGCCACCGCGAAATCCTGGGAGTCGCTGAGGGAACCAAGGAAGACTCGGAAAGCTGGCGTTCCTTCCTGCGATACTTGAAGGAACGAGGCTTGTGTGGCGTTCGGATGATCACCAGCGACAAATGCATCGGCTTGGTCGAGGCATTGGGTGAGTTCTTTCCAGACGCAGCTTGGCAACGCTGCACAGTTCACTTCTATCGCAATGTCCTCAAAGATGTGCCACGCAGCAAATCCCGCGAAGTTGCCGCGATGCTCAAGGCTGTCCACGCTCAGGAGGACCGAGAAGCTGCGATGACGAAGGCCAACGCGATCGGTGAAAAGTTGATCGCGATGCGTCTTCCTACAGCCGCCAAGTGCTTTACTGCAGGTGTGAATGAAACGTTGAGCTACATGTCATTCCCTCGCGAGCATTGGGTTCGTCTTCGCAGCAACAACATGCTCGAACGAATCATGAAAGAGATTCGCCGCCGGACACGAGTGGTCGGTGCCTTCCCTGACGGCCAGAGCGCCCTGATGCTCGTTGCAGCTCGCTTGCGACACGTCTCAGCCACGAAGTGGGGCACGCGACGCTACCTCGACATGGATCGCCTAGTGGACATGGACCGCGACGCTCAACACAAGGAGACCGAACCAACCATTTGAGCTTCGATTTCTTTCGGGGCCATGGCCCCGAAAGAAATCGCTCCAGAGCCAAGACCTGGAAAATCAAATGTGCGCACCTTGACGGACACTACCGA
>CAXGRW010000787.1:0-2683 GCA_964012125.1 uncultured Rhodopirellula sp. | reverse complement strand
ACATAGGGTACGACGCGATTTGAGTCAGTCGCACGTCAAGTCTGCCGCGGTTCCAGAACGCCACATCAGCGAGGTATCCTTTCGGCAATGCCGTTCGTTCCGATGGAAACATTGGCTCCTGTCAGCTGTGGACGCGATCAACCAGAAACTACCCAAAAGACGGCGTCCGGGACATAACTACAGACGTCCGTCTTCTTCCAGCATCTGCTTGTACTCATCTCGTTCGCGTCGAGTCGCTTCGAGGTCGAAAATCAAGTATTTCATATCGAGCCGAAGCTGGGACAATGCTTCTTGAACGAGGTTGAGTATTCTGCGGCGACGTGTGCTGCAGTGCACGACTCGCTGCATAGCGGGTGCCATCTTTTCCTGATACCGTGCTGGAAGTGATTCAATCGCCTTCGCCATCTCCTGTAGTTCGATGGGGGTCTCGTCGTTAATCTTCTTGGTGGATCCGATAGTGTTTGGCATCCAGAGTTGCTCCGAAAGGTCTTCATGTAGCTTGTTTGTTTGATTGCCATCCGTTGCATCTGCAGTGCCGAAATGTCGGCAGCAGAGTCACGCCAGGAACTTAAACCCTTTAAAAACAAGCACTTAGAACACAATCGCCACTCTTTCAAAAAAAACGAACGTTGACAAAAAGCAACGGCGTTTCGGCTTGGCTTTGCACTCTAAATCTTGGTACAGAAGGGACTTAGGCCGGCGGCGGAGGCTAGCAACTCTGTGTGGAGTTTTTTCAACACCACGTCGCTTTCACCACACACCTAGAACTGTGCACGCCTGGGAGAGAGTTCGCGGGGAGCGTTTCCGAAGCGTTGTCGGGATTGTTTCCGTTGCCAGCTCCGAGGTCAATGATCGATGTCATTCCATCAGCTCGCATTTTTTGAAAGGCCGCCAAACATGCAACTTCGGCAAGCCTTGCGTATTGCCTGTGCTTGGATAGCTGGGTTGACTTGGCTACTTACTACGACTGCGATCGCTCAGATCTACGACTCTTTGGATGCTTATCCCCCTCGTTGGCACTTGCATGGCTCTGACTGTGAAGCTCGCGTGACCTCGCAGGGACACTTGGCTGACGGCGGAGTGAATGCCGGGGCCTGTGAAAACGTGACCCTGCTATCTGGCAATGGCACCGAAGCTTTACTGGTTTATCCGATCGAACCCGTGCAACCCCTCGATGACCTGACGGCCACCGTTTCAGTGATGAGCGCCAAAAGCGGCGCTCAAATCGGATTGCGGGTTCGCTATCCCTATTTGATTGACCCCGATACCAGCCGCCCTGTTTCGGTAGTCGTTTACGGCGCGAGTTATCAATCTCCAAGCGAATTCGCCTCCATCGGTATCGGAGCGATTGAACGACAATTACGCCTTAAGTCGGTCGCCGTTCGAACTGAATACGGAAGCAAAGCAGACCTGCAGGATGCTTACGTTGATGGAGTCGTGATTAATGCATACAGCGGTGCTGGACGCTCAGCACTACGGATCGATAATTTACGAGTGAATGGTCTGATCCCGGTCAATGAGGGCATTGCTACCGGAAATCGTCCGAAAGAAAAATCGATCTCAAGCATGCGTCCGGGCCAGCAGGCCCAACTCACGAATTCACGCTTGTCAGCCAATGCTTTCCAAGCTGGCAAGATCACACGCATTCTGCAACATAACGGTGAACCGCTCTCTTGGATTCGCTCACTCGGATTTGACGCGGTTCTGCTATCCAAGCCACCCGACGCTGACATTCTCAGCGAAGCGATCCGCTCGCGTGTTTTGATCTACGCGCCGCCCCCCACCTCTCCGAATCCAGAAATCCAAGCGTTGCTGGAACCCATCGCTGGTTGGTACGTCGGCACCGGCAAGGCATTGGACAGTCGTCAAGTCGACGAAGCTACTCAAACCATTCAACGTTTGAAAAAATGGCCCAGTCGCTGGCAACGCCCGATCATTGGAGCGCCATCAGAGTCGTGGCGGGACTACGCGTCATTGCTGAACGCCATCATCGACGACTTGCCGCATCGTGTCAGAGGCTTGGGCGGTGACGAAGAATTAGCGCAGATGATACAGCGGCGGCGAAAACTGGGAGACCGAATTCCCGTTGTGGTAGGAATCGTCAGCATGCCCCCCCAAACAATGCTAAGCCAAGTAGAAGCGATTGCAGAAGCGATCGGCGCGCCTGAACCACAGCGATTTCACTGGCACGCCATGTGGCTACAGACGATGCGAAGCCTTGAGGTCACCCCCACAGCAATCCTGTTTCGCTCTTCTCGCTCATTGACCTCAGGGGCGTTGCTGGACGAACAACGGGCGATGGCACTCAGTTACGTCAATCGCATGATTGCGATGATCAGTCCCTGGGTGGTTTCAGCAACGCCCATGACACCGCCGCCATTGGCCGGGGCGAATTATCATTGCACGCGATTGGTAACGAACCAAACCGATTTTTTGATAGCTACCTCAACCGCCCATCGAGGTTCTGAAGTCCTCGCCGGTGATGGCAAGACGCTGGACATTCTGCTGACTCCGGCCGACGCAGCTAAAACCGCATGGAGGTTGACGCATTTTTCCGCCGAACGCATCACACCCGAATTAACACGCTCGGGTGCACGGCTGCGAATCGTCTCTCCCGACGCAACCGAACTTTTGATTTTAAGTAGCGATCCTGCGATGGGAGGCCAAGCCAGCCTGTCGTCAC
>CAXGRW010000786.1:0-2683 GCA_964012125.1 uncultured Rhodopirellula sp. | reverse complement strand
GAGTCGTTACTGAAGTAGTCATCATTGGAAGCGATTTCTTCGAAAGCTCCATCCGCCCCAAGGCGATAGACTCGAATGAGGGAATCAAGCAAACTTGGATTACCAAGTCGCTCTGCGATGGTTTCAACTGAGAGCGAACCACTGGCTGGCAGCTCAAAACGATATAAATCGATGTCAGTGCTGTCCGGTCGATACAAGTATTGACCGTGGACGATATCAGCAACACTCGGGAAAGCTGCTTCGTTGTCTGTACCCGGACTGAATATGAAATCCGAACTCTGGGTCACCGGTTGAGGCAGGTCATCTGCATAGCCGTAGCCAAGCAATTGCCCGACCGCGAACATACCTCCGCGGAAAAACTCGCCACCAAACGCATCGTCGATGGACTCATCAAAGTCCTGAAAATCCATGACGGCAAGATCATTGATACCATCATTATTGCGATCACGTGTCGCAACTGCCAAACCGCCATCACCGCTGGTGGCCGTTTCATCGGCCCCGTACAGGTCACCTACGGCGATTGACATAAAAGCTTCGCTGGTGGGCGCACCCTCGACCTCAATGAAGCTGATGCCCAAGTACTCGCTGTACTGGGTCATTACCTCACGAATCCTCTCTTTTTGCTGCTCACTAATCACACTGAAATAGGTACGGTCTTCGTTAATCCCTGGTGACGTTGGATCATCACCAAGCCACGAGGAAACGAAGTCGTACTGCATGACTGAGATGCCATCGACAGCGTCGGCACCGTTTCGCAGGTAATCCAATGGCACGGTACGTTCTAGTCGCGAGGGATCATCCTCACGAATCTCACGCACACCATCCACATCGGGCCCGGGTAAATCCAATTCAAACGGTGTTGTGTTGAAAATCTCGCTTGCGAGGCGAACCGAAGTCGTTGTTACAGGGCTGATAGCACCCGGCAGCAGGGTGGAAACATCAAAAGCTGTTGCGAAGGAATCACCGGGATCCTCTGTCGCGGGATCCAAAGCAAATTCCAATGGTGCAACGTAGGGTGAGTCATCAGTTGCTCCTGGATCGGCTGCAAGATCTGAACCCACTCGCAATCTGGCAGCACCTGTCAAAAATCCAACGGCAGGATCATTTGGGTGCTGGATACGCGATAGCGGGCTACCAAAGTCGAGAGTCACGACATTGGTGGTGCTACTGTATGTAACGCTATCAGGCTGGATGAGAACATCGTCCGTGTTGTTGACCGTATCCCGCGTAAAAATCAGCGCGTAGAAACTTGGATCAACCGCCCGAACTGGATCGAGCTTGTCGTTGTTGAAGTAGATTTCAATCTTACCGACGGAGGGCTCTAAGTCCCCGTTGGCTGCTCGCTTGACCGGTTCTGGAACAACAGCGGCCACTTTCGGCCCAAGATTCAGACTGAACTGCTGACTGAAATCAACACCACCCTGAAATAGCTCACCGTCAAGATTTCGCAGTGCTCCCGCGCCGCTACCGGAAATATCAATCTGATAAAGGTCGTCCTCAAGCGGCTCCGCAAATCGAAAAACGACTTCTCGGGATGAATTACCGAAGCCGATGTAGCCCGGCTCAACAGCGAGATCCGCAACGCCCGTGAGAGTCAGTACTCCCGGCAACGCCAGCGAACCACCAATCAAAGCTTGATCGTTCCCCTGCTGCAACGAAGCCGACACCAACTGGCTGGCGGCTGGATCACTGGTGATCGACGCAAGAAATTCTTGCGCTGTTGTTTCGTGACCTGGGGTGCTGTTGAGTTGCACACGAATCGTACTGCCATTCACAACAACCACGGGAGACGCGGCGCCCCCGAAATTTCGCTGCTCGAACCGCAGTTCGGTTCCCAAGCCGTTTGCGCCTGCGGTAACGGCAACAAATCGCACTTGCACTTCGCCGTCGGTTCCAAAGTCGGTCACCGCCTCAGCCGAATTCGCACCTTCAAGAGTCAAATTCAGCCCGCTACCGATCTCTTGCCCGAATGGCGAAAGAGAGGACCCTGTTACTTGAATCACTTCGATCAAGGCCGAAGCAGAAGCGTTACCGGACACTGACGAAATCAGGTCCTGCATCGTTGTCTCAGCGGCAGGATTGCTGCTGACTTCGATTGCAATGACTGGGTGAGCGCCCGACTCGTTGACATTGATCACGGGAGTCGTCACCAAGGATAACGGATTAGAAGTGAACTCCACCCTAATCCCATTACCGATAGCACCTGATGCCACAGCTCGGAACTCGACACTCAGTGCATTCTGGGTACCCAAGTCGCTGATCGCAGTCGCTGAGTCAAAAGCGCCTCCGTCCCCAGCTTGCGTGATCCGAATTGCGGATAAGGTGCTCTGATCCAAATTGGCATCGTCGTCAAACTGAAAGGTCAGTTCGCGCGGCGAAACGCTCAGAACAGTGCCTTCGCCAAGCAAAGAGCCCTCGTTGGCAAGAATCCCGGAAACCTCTGGACCTGCCAGCAGTTGCCTTTGTTCCAGCGATTCCGACAATAGACGTCGTTCCATACGGCGACGCTTATCACGAAGTCGCCCGCTGGGTTTGCGGTCGCCTTTGCGGAGAACGTTGCGAACACTCGAGTCACGGAGAGTCATCAAGCAGCCTCTGTATTCAAGGTGCCAAAATCAATTGGCAATCGTGTTAAACAGCTCCACTGCCATCCCTGCGCTGTGGAGTTGCCTCTTTATAAAAT
>CAXGRW010000785.1:0-2685 GCA_964012125.1 uncultured Rhodopirellula sp. | reverse complement strand
GACAAGGTTTCGTTCGGCGATGTGGGTGAATTCCAGACCGTGCTCCTTGACCATTGCCGCGACTTCATTGTCACTTGCATTAGCGTTCTGAAGGATCTTTTGCATCCTCGCATAGGAATACTGGACATAAGCGGAAGTGTTCCCATCAAGAGCAACCATTTTGTCCAGATTGAACCGATAGTCGCTGGTGCGGTGATGGCTTAAGTCTGCAAATTTGATCGCACCAATTCCCACAGCCTCGGCGATGTTTTCTTGTTCCGCAGCGTCCATCGGTGGGTCAAAGGCAGCAAGTCGCTCCGGGTTGCAAACCACCTGCTTGGCTCGGTCGACCGCATCGTTCAGTAAGCTTTCCAGACCAATCAATGTGCCGCTTCGAGTCTTCATCGGTCGACCGTCTTCGCCCAGCACTGTTCCAAAATTCACGTGAACTAGCTTCACTTCGCTAAGTCCGAAGTGGTCGGCAACGGCAAACAGTTTGTCAAAATGTTCACTCTGGCGTGTGTCAACAACGTAAAGGATTTCGGACGGATTGAATTCGGTGAGTCTGTATTCCAGCGTTGCCAGGTCTGTCGTTGCATACAGATAGGCACCATCCTGTTTGCGAATGATCATGGGGGCGTCGAACTCCGGTAGGAATACACAGAGTGCACCATCGCTGTCAGAGGCGAGGCCAAGTTCTTCTAGTTTGGATGTCACATCGGCAAGCATCGGATGGTAGAAGCTTTCGCCGAGTGTATGGTCAAAGTGGACGTCCAGTCTGGCGTACATCCGGTTGATTTCATCTTTGCAGTGTGGCAGGAATCGATTCCACAAAGCTATGTTCTCTTGATCACCTCGGTGGAGTTTCGCTGTTTCTTCCAACACCTCGGTGTCAATGTTTGCGTGCTCTTTTGCTTTCGGACCAAGGATGGGATCTTGCTCGACCGTCAGGATTTTTTCTTCAGCTGAGGTCAGACTGGTTTCGGCACCGGTCAGTCTACGCTCTGCAGCGGCCAGCGTTTTTTTCGCTTTTTTATGTGCCTTGTCCTCTGTTTGTTCGACGGCATCTTTCGCCTGGGTCACCACCTGCTTCGCATCTTCGATGCCCTGTTTCAACTTCGGTAAAGACTTGACCGCCTTTCGATATTCAACCAGCTGATTGACAATCCGATAAAGCTTGGCCAATTCAGTGACCGGATTCGAATCGACGACTGCAGAATCACCGAAGTGCTTGTACCCGTAGATGATGATCCCAAATTGGGTTCCCCAGTCACCCAAGTGATTGTCGGTAACAACTGGGTAACCAAGGAATCTCAAGATTCGTGCCAGTGAATCGCCAATGACAGTGCTGCGGATATGTCCCACATGCATTGGCTTGGCGACATTTGGTGACGAAAAGTCGATTACGATTGATTTGTCGGTCGCAACTTGCGTGACGCCACAGCGATCATCACCAACCATTTTTGCAAGTGATGCGATTAAGAAACTGTCCTTCAATTTCAGATTGATGAAGCCAGGTCCGGCAATCTCCGGGGGGTCGCAGAGGTCATCAAGTTTGAGCTTCGCGACGAGCATCGCGGCGATTTCACGCGGGTTTTTTCCTTCGCTTGATTGTTTGGCCAGCGGCATCGCGCAATTGGCCTGATAATCGCCGTGCTTGGGATCAGATGTTCCCCGGATCATGGAAGCGTATTGTTCAGGACGATCGGTGAAATCCCTGAGTGCGTCAATGAAACGCTGTTGCAGTAGATGAGGAACGTGCATGAAGAATGTTTGATTTCAAGAGTCAGGAGTTGAGCGTCTGTTTTCCTGATCGGTGTTTCGGATCAGTGTTGGTGCCGATCAGCAGTGGTTCCATTGCGGCGACGGTCTTACGAGACGGCGGCTAACAAGGTCTCTTGGAGATCACTGACGTCACACGCGGTTGCTGTGTCTATTTCTAGTCGTCTATTTCTAGTCGTCTATTTTTAGTCGGCTTATGCAGGCAGGTCACTGATGGACCGTTCATTGCTTGCCAGCGTCGAGGCCAAGGTCGGCCAATGGGATTGCTTGTCCGTCAGCCCAAAGCGATTCGAGGTCGTAATAATCGCGTGTCTCGTCATCGAACAGGTGAATTATCACACTGCCGTAGTCCAAGACGATCCAGCGGCTTTCGTCATAACCTTCGATCCCAAGTCGCTGGTCACCAAGGTTCTTTTCGAGTTCATCGTCGATTTGCTCGCTGATCGCGTGCAGCTGGCGACGGCTTGTGCCCGTAGCCAAGACAAAAAAGTCGAATTCTGCTGATTGGGAAGAAACGTCAAGAATCATGACATTCTGCCCGTTATTGTCCAACGCCACTCGCGCAGCAGCAGTTGCCAATGCCCGGCCTTCATCCAATCCATGCGGGCGGATTGCTCTGCTGGGTGCTCCAAGGGCTGAAGCGTCATCGGATGAAACAGCTTTCGATGGTTCCACGGTAGATTCCAAAGATTTTGCGTCTGGGTCGTTGGGGGCGTTATCTGTCATACCGCTTAAGTCTAGTGGATTTACGTTCGCTGTCACGGACAGGTAAAAATGAGCAGGACCTTCAAATGGCCGTTTCGCGGTGCCCGGACCCTCTGCAGCCACTGAATGTGCGGGGTGGGGAAAGCAGGTCTGGGCTGTTTTGAAGCTGTAGGCTTGCAAATCCGAATAGAAAACGTGTTGGCAATTGCAAGGGAAAGC
>CAXGRW010000784.1:0-2688 GCA_964012125.1 uncultured Rhodopirellula sp. | reverse complement strand
CCCACACCATCCCCAACGACTCGCCTGATTGACTCAGCAAGCCGTTGGCGACCTCAAGAGCCTTGATTTTGTGTTAAACGCCAGACGATGCGTAGACGCTAGGAAATATTCCATGCCAATTCAATGTTTGGCATGCGTCCAGAATATCGCTCAATCCGAGCAAAGCCATGTCAGCAACCAAGGTTGACCCAATGCGACGACCAGTTGACCAGGCAAAGGTTCAGGAACACCAGCAGCGTTTGACGGACCGGCAAAACGAGCGGCTAGCTAGGCTCCATGAACAACTGCGGCAGGCAGAACTGGAGCGGGCGGACCGTGGGACTTTTCACCTCAAAGAGAGGCAACGGAAACGTGATCCCGCATCGCAACGAATAGTCGGCACCCTTGGCACCCCGTTCAGGTTCCTTTTCGTTCCACTACGTTCCGTTGCGTGCTGCTAAAACTGCGTGAATAGCGGTTTTCCTCGAGAAACTGAAAGTAGTTTTTAGATAATACGTTTGTTCGGTAACTTCTAGCAGCTTGCAGACCTCGGGCACCTTCTTGCCCTTACCAAGTTCCACATCTGCTTTACGCAGTTTGGCAACAATCTGATCCACTGTGTGACGTTTCTGAGGCATTCTGAAAGTCCTTTCCGAGCGGTACGCCCGAGCAAGATTCTCTCACTCACAATGGTGCAATTCTATGGGGGGAGGTCAGTTGTTTACGGTTTCAGCCTCCGAGTCGATTCAAACGTTCACATTCTTTAGCGATTTCTCACGCTCTTTATCAATTATCTATTTTCTTTACAAAATTTTTGTCCCTTAATGGTTCATTGGCGACAGTAAAGGTGTCGGCAAAATCGGTAGTTCCAAGTTGGACATTGTTTTGGATACGAAAGCACGAACAGCATTTGAGATACTGGCCCGCGAAAATTCGCGGATGCTGATGGTTTATCTGCGTAGTCTGGTCCGCGATGAGGCCGCAGTCGATGACCTGTTTCAGGAAACGATCGTCGTTGCATGGCGGCGGCTCGACGAATGCGATTTGGACCGTCCGTTTGGGCCTTGGGTGCGAGGAATCGCTTCACGATTGGTTCTGGCTCACTACCGAAAACAGAAGGCGGCTCCCCTGCTGCTTAGCGACTCGGTGCTACAGGTGGTGGACCGCCACTTTGAAAATATCAGCCTGTTGGCGGGTGACACTTGGGACGACAAGGTGGCTGCTCTTCGTGAATGCATCGATGCGTTACCCGAACGGCATAGGTCGGTGATCGGTGGCAGGTACTTTGATGGCCTGTCCGCTGCGGAAGTGGCTGAGCGATTCGAGTTGACGCTGGAAGCTTGCAAAAAGCGCCTCCAACGTGGCCGCGCGATGTTGGCTGAGTGTTTGAAGACGAAGGGCGTATTGGCGGCTTCGGAGGCGACATCATGAACGATGGGATCGACGATCTACTTTCGGATTGGCTGGATGGTGAGAATGAGAATCCTGCAAGCAAAAGCGATGTGCCTTCAAGCGAAGCGAGTGAGACGATTGCTGAGTCGCTTTTGATTCATGGCATGCTGACAGATATCGGCAGCGGTGACGACGCTGAGGCCGAACGCATCGGCGCAGTGATGCAGCGGATCGATGTAGAATTTGTGAATGGCTCTTTGAATCTTGCGTCGACGAGCGTGCTGCATGGTCGACGCAGGCTAGCAATCTTGACGTCGGCTCTGGCGATCGCGGCTGCTGTCATGGTCATGTTTTCTGTGTTCGGACCGCACCGCAGTGTTTCAGCGGCGATGGCTTCGCTTGACAAATTAATGGAAGCAGCGGCAAAGCCATTCGATCACACCTACAGAGTTCGCGTCGTCGAAGAGTATTCGCGGGATAAACGCCCGAAGAACCTCTCGCAAGAGGCGTGGGATCGCGAAGCTCCCGAACAAATTGATGGGGCAACCATTCATGTTCGCGGTGCTGATGAATATGTAATGATCGTGATGCTGAAGACAGGTAAGACAAGAACGTCCGGTTGCGATGGCAAGATTAGTTGGGCGTTTCGCGAAGACGGGCCAGTGCATGTCTCTGAGGATCTTAATCGCTTCCGCGGTGGAATGCCTGGCAGTCAGCAGGGTATGCCCTTTCTTAACATTCACGCCAACCTGTCACAGTTGAAAGTGGGATATGAAGTTGAGCTTACAGATGCCCCGGAGATTGGCACCGATGGCACGTTGCTTTCGCAGCTCAACGGCATTCGGAAATCAAACGATGTCCGCGGTCCTAAGCAAGTTCATGTCTGGTTTGACGCTGAAACTGGAGCGGTTCACAAGATGCTGCTCGACGGACTTCCGCGAGGTCGAGGAGGGCCCAAAAGCGTGACGCTGGAGTTGGTGGATCAGCCGACATTGCCGTCGACCTTTTTTTCGCACGAGACACATCACGAACCCGGGAAACGAATTCGCTACAAGGACAGTCAACGATGAGGTATCCGGTGTTTAAAGCTGCGACCGTGTTTGCCGCGTATTGCATACTGTTGCAATCCACGGCGTTTGCTCAGAAGGGACGAATCGACCCGATCGTTACGGTGATCGATGCAGATGGCGATGGTTCGGTCAGTTCAACGGAACTGAAATCTGCTGCCGCATCAATCCGCAAGCTGGATACCGACAACAACGGTGTGGTTTCGCTCATTGAAGTTTCAGGCAAGTCGAATTCAAGTAGCGGACGTGG
>CAXGRW010000783.1:0-2697 GCA_964012125.1 uncultured Rhodopirellula sp. | reverse complement strand
GCCTCACCTCTCAGGTACCTCTGGTTGGTGCCCCTTACCATGCTACCGCAGGCCTTCATGGGTCTTGAAAGCCCCAGTTTTGGACCAGACACATCGGTCGGTCTTCTGCCGCTACCGCAAGTGCTTTTTTACTACACAATTTTCTTTGGCTTTGGTGCCTTGTACTACGACAGCAGGGATGAGGCGGGGCGGCTTGGAAAGCGTTGGTACATCACACTGCCATTGGCAGTGTTCATACTGTTTCCTCTGGGAATGGTGCTAATAAAAGGTGAGTCGAAACTCCTCAACAACCTTCCAGAAGAATACCACCGAGTTGCCTTTATCATTGTTCAGGTACTGTTCGCGTGGACAGTGGCCTGCGGCTCAATGGGAATGGTCCGCAGTCTGCTTCACCAAGAAAGGAAGTCTCTGCGATACATCTCAGATTCATCATACTGGCTGTACTTGGCACACATGCCCTTAGTACTAATTTTGCAGTTCATCGTGCGTGACTGGCCACTGCCTGCACTCCTCAAGTTCACTCTCGTATGTGGTGCAACCACCATCAGTTTACTGATTTCGTACCAGCTTTGTGTTCGTTACACATGGTTGGGTAACTTGTTGAATGGCCCACGAAAACGCCCCCAACCGATCCTAATGGCAACTCTTGCCAGCAGCAATGTCGCGAGCTCAAACCCCAATTCGGTGGGAAAAATGGGTGGTTAATTCCACCCGACGCTGTTTGATGACATAGAAATCCGTTCCGTTTCAGACGCTATGCTACCAAGTCATCGGCAGGCTTCTACGCAGTTTTTTCGTCAAGAAATCGATTACCTGACGTCCTTTGCGCAACCAACGCCCGGGTAGGGGCCCTTTGAAGTAATTGCCGCATTCTGGTAACGCGAAAATGTCGCTCCCACTGCAAACAAGCAAGTCATTGAAATGTTCGAAATCTTTTTAGCAGTGTCAATCGGCTGGGTGGCAATCACGCTTGCTGGGCATGCCACTTGGGTGACTGTTGCAAAACTTGTCGGATTATTTAAGGACAACCCTGAAACGGAAAGCCTCACCCTGGGAAAGCGAAAGGCGATTGCCAAGTCAGTCATTCAGGAACTCCGTGCCAAAGGTCGCATCGACACGAGCACGATGAATCAAGTGTTTTCAGCCATTAATGAGCAAGGGTCTGGGACACGCCCGAATCCACTAAGCCAACCAGTTGCCTCAGTGAATACGGTGGAACGTGAAACGGTCGAACATGAAACCGTAGAGCATGAAACCAAGACGATACCCACCACGGACCGGGGTTCAAGAGTCAACCAACAATCGAACAAGGGTCTGGGAATTGAATCCGGCGGCCCAGAAATTCTTGCAGCAACGCTGGTCGACGAAACAGTTCCTCCAAAGCCCGACAAACAATCAACAGAATCCCCGGCGTTCACATCTTCTGAAGTGTTGCAAAAACCACAGGGTCCTGAACGCTCCGCCAAGCAGCAACTCAGACCGACCACGACAACTGAACAATCACTTAACACTTCGGTCGCGATTACCAAGACGGCATCTCCCAAACCCCGCCCCACGTTATCCACGGGCGAGATTATTCAATCCTTCCTGTCAGCACACAATATCCGCTGGGGTGAATTGATTGCAGGAACACTGATTGTCGTTTGCTCAATCGGCCTTGTGATCAGTTTGTGGGGCCCGTTGGTCCAAACTCACCGTGCAATACCAACACTGATCTTCCTCGCCGCGAATGCCGCAATTTATGGCGTAGGGCTATACACACTCTCGCGTTGGCGTTTGCGTCATACCAGTCGGGCGGTTCTCGTCATTGCCACCTTACTGATTCCTCTAAGCGTACTAGCAGGTATTGCTGCGTCGGGAATCGATGCCACTCAGGCGATCGACCTGAGCGATCCTATCACTTTGGTGACCATTGGTCTGGCAGGACTCATCTACTCAGTGTTCCTCTACCTGGGGGGAAAGGCACTCACAAACCGTACACATGCATGGTCCGTCTTCACATCTGTGGCAGGTTCAATTGTTGCACTCGTGTTTGCTCCCGCTGCTATCCGGGCCTTTGAAAGTCAAGCTGGTTGGCTGATTACGATCGCTAGTTCTGCAGTGGTCTTCGCCTGCGCAATGATTGGGGAATGGAAACGTCGAACAACCATAACCACAACCGCAACCATTGGCCCTGCAGGCACCAGAATTCGTCTGCTAGTGATGGGGTTGAGTGCTTACTCGTTGGCGATTGCAACACTTTCCATGGGCTATCACCTTCGAGAATTTGATAGGCAGGCATGGCTACCCATCGCGATGGCAGTCATTCCGGCCTGCATCGCACTGGCTGGTGTGGCCACATCATTGAGGGAACGAGCCAGGAACAGCACGGTTTCCATGATTGGTGCTGTGTGCGGCATTCTACTGTTCGCCATCACGCTGGTTATTTTCGCCCCTGCGATGCTATCTCCTACTTGGCTATGGACTTGGGCATTACTGTTATCTGCAAGCTTAGTCGCCGGCAGACACCTATTCCAGCAACCATCGTGGTACGCAGTTTCAACTCTTCCCGTCGGGTTGGTCGCCACTTGTACCGCACAAATTTGGCTTGGTGGTCAGACTTGGCAGAGCAGTGCTTTATGGACGAGGTTTATCAACGGAGAGGCGATGGTTGCCTCGCTGCTGATGTGCTTGGTCGGCGGCTCTTTATGGTGGGCT
>CAXGRW010000782.1:0-2712 GCA_964012125.1 uncultured Rhodopirellula sp. | reverse complement strand
GAAGCTGATGACATCCAGTCTCTTGCTGATGGTGCTGTTGACCGCTTCCCACTCAATGTGCAGGAGATGTTCCGAAAATCGGCAAGCGAACGGACGACCTACGAACATCAAATTGCCTACCTTGTGCAACGGCAGGTGATAGATGAAGGAATCACGACTGCGAAAGTCACGAAAGCAATCGGGAAAGAACGGAACGAAAAACGCGACGGAATCCTGAAGCAACTATCAGAGTTCAATGCCAACCCCTACGAAATCGCTGAGCTGATCACTGTCGCTGACGCCGATGGGATGATTCGCCCGACACGCTTACCTGGGCGTACGAAGGGCAATTCTTTTCCACCCGGTGCCCCAACTATTTTGGGCGGACAGTCGTTCTCCGAACAAAGGGAATCTCCGACAAAATCAAGCGGGCGGCGAACTGCCTTGGCTGCATGGATCACGTCCCCTGACAACCCGATCTCAGCCAGAGTATTTGTGAATCGGATTTGGCAATATCACTTCGGAACCGGACTGGTGGAAAGTCCAAATGACTTCGGGCTACTGGGCCTCCCACCCTCCCATCCAGAATTGCTCGATCACCTCGCAAAATCACTCATTGATTCGAACTGGAACATTCAGCAACTACAAAGGGAAATTGTTAGCAGCAAGACGTACCAGCAGGCAACGCAGCACGCCCAACATGCCAAGGCTCTGGAAATCGATCCCTACAACCGATTGCACTGGCATCGCACCATTCAACGACTGGATGCTGAGCAGTATCGTGATGCACTTCTAGTCGCCATGGGAGCATTACAAATGCAATACGGCGGACCGAGTGTTTCAGGTACTCCGGGACGAAGATCAATTTACCTGCAACGCAAACGGAACTCGTCCGATGAGATGCTAAATGCTCTCGACGCACCCAGCGGCTTGGTTGGGACAGCCAAACGGGATGTGACGACCACAGCTCCCCAAACCCTGATGATGATGAACAGCCCGCGTGTTGTCGGGGCCGCAAAAAGCTTTGCCAATAATGTCCGAAGCAAAGTTTCACATGTCGAAAAATCAAAACGTGGACCCGCATTTGTAAACCACGCTGTCGAAGTTATCAGCGGAATGCCCGCGGATCAGCAAACCCTTGATCTGCTCGCGCCTCTTGCTGCCAGCGGGCAGCAAGGTGAAATAGATGTCTGTCACATTCTGATCAACAGCAACTCTTTTCTGTTCATCGAGTAATTCACGGCCAGATTCCCCACACACGGCACTAATAGATGCACCACCCAAACTCGAAACTTTGCCAAAGAGCGAACGTGCCGCACATACAGCCCGTGGTGAATCGTCGACAGATGTTGTCGCAGGCGGGTGCAGGGTTTGGTGCAGTGGCATTGAACGGAATGCTCACACAGGCAGAAACTCTCAAGACGGGCCTGGCGACGCAAGGTTGCCACCATCCCGCCAGTGCCAAGAGTGTCATCTTTCTCTTCATGGAAGGCGGCCCCAGCCAATTGGATACATTTGATCGCAAGCCATTGCTTAATGAACTGGCGGGACAGTCGCTGCCCACATCATTTCGCGAACCGATCACAGCTATGGGTGAAAAGGGTTCACCGCTACTGGAATGCAAACGCAAGTGGAACCGGTATGGTGAAAGCGGCTTGGAAATTAGTGACTGGTTTCCACACGTTGCGCAACACGCCGACGAACTGGCGATTTTGCGATCGTGCTACGGTGAAGGAATCAACCATTCCGGCGGATGCAACCTGATGAACACAGGCAGCATCATCGCAGGACGCCCCTCGTTAGGTTCATGGGTTACCTATGGTCTCGGCAGTGAAACAGAAGAACTGCCGGCGTTTGTGGTAATGAAAGATCAAAAAAAACCAGGCACCAATGGTGTCAGAAGCTGGGGGCCAGGGTTTCTACCGTCAACCTTTCAGGGAACCCCCGTCGGTGATGGCCCCACTGACGAAGCAATCGCCAACCTGACCTTACCTTCCGGGATCGATGAACCAAGGCAACGTCAAAAACTGGACCTGATTCGAAAAATCAATGAGATGCACGCCGCACGCTTGCCTGATGTCTCGACGCTTGATGCACGCATACGATCGTATGAACTTGCCTATCGCATGCAAAGCGCCGCCCCGGAAGCAGTTGACCTGGCAAGCGAAACTGCCGCAACTCGTGAACTGTACGGTTTGGATGATAAGCCAACGGCAAACTTTGGAGAGATTTGCCTGCTAGCACGACGCATGGTGGAACGAGGCGTTCGTTTCATACAACTATTCAGCGGAACCGGAAGTGGGTGGGACGCGCACTCAGGCATCGAATCCAACCATACCAAGTACTGTGGCAGCGTCGACAAGCCGATTGCCGGATTGTTAACCGATCTGCGACGGCGTGGACTACTTGACCAAACCCTCGTGGTCTGGGGTGGTGAGTTTGGACGCACGCCTATGAGCGAAAAAGGAACCGGCCGAGACCATAATCCCACCGGATTTACAATGTGGATGGCAGGTGGCGGCGTCAACGGTGGTCAAGTCATAGGAGCCACAGATGAACTTGGACTCTACGCCACAGAAAACCGCGCCCACGTGCACGATATCCATGCCAGCATCCTGCACTTACTCGGACTCGATCGCCTCGAACTTTCCTATAACCACCAAGGCCGACTCGAACGACCAACCGTGAACGAAGGCAAAATGATTCGGCAACTTATCAGCTGATCTGATTGGA
>CAXGRW010000781.1:0-2714 GCA_964012125.1 uncultured Rhodopirellula sp. | reverse complement strand
GCACATCGTGAAACAGACCTGCGAGGCCGCTGAAACGCTTGCCATTCCAAGCGTACGATTCTATGGAGTCGACGGCCGTTTTCATCAAGCAAATGCTGCCTATGAAAATCCAGACCTGATCGCTGCAGCCAATTGGCACGCACTCGCCAATTTCGTAGGTCGCGAAATTGCATCCGACGCCCTGTTGATCGACATCGGATCAACCACGACCGACATCATCCCGATCACGGGACAAAAAGTTGCCACCGAGGCACTCACAGACTACGACCGCCTGTGTGATGGATCTCTTGTCTACATTGGTTGCAGACGAACGCCGGTCTGCGGCCTTGTCAGCAACCTCGAATATCGAGGCATCTCCACACCAGTGATGAATGAATTGTTTGCAACCATTGATGATGCCATGCTACTGCTCGAACATACCGAGGAAGACATCGATGACTGCAGCAGTGCTGATGGCAAACCAAGATCACAACCGCTCGCAGCAAATCGTCTTGCCAGAATGATCGGCCTCGATCGCAGAACCATTAACACCAGTGACGCTGAAATCTTAGCTCATCAAATCATTGCAGCAGCGATCAAACAAATTGCCAATGCCATCAACCAACATGAACAGCACCATGCTTGGGTGCTAAGCGGTCACGGCCAAGTCTTACTCTCCATTCCCGATGGACAAGCCACAATGAACTTGGCTGATCACCTCGGAACCGAAGTTGCACGATGCGCGCCTGCCTATGCAGTGGCGCGGCTCAAATCCACCGACAATCAGTGAGAGTTTGACGATGCGGCGGATCATCAAGATCGGTGGAAGCATGCTGCTGCGAGACAACCTCGCCACTGCAGTGAATGACTGGCTGGATGCTCACCCCGCCGACCAGACGATGACAATCATTGGCGGTGGCAAATTGATTGACGCGGTGCGCGAACTCGATCAACAACACAAAATGCCACCCCAACAAACGCACTGGATGTGTGTCGATTTATTGACAGCCACCGCCAGCTTTGCAGCAGACGTTTTTGGCTGGCCTTTGATCAAGACCGAGCAAGAATGGAAGGAAATGCTACAACAGGGAAAAGCCTTTCCCAGCTTGCGGATGCCTGCGTTGCCCACCGTGATCACGCCCGCGGTGTTTTACAACAAAAGCACAAGCGTCCCCGACACGCGAATTCCTCATGACTGGCGAACCACCACTGACTCGATCGCGGCTTTACTGGCGATTCAGGTCGATGCGGACGAATTGGTCTTACTGAAATCGTGCCCGATTGACCCACAAATGTCTGTCGTTCAGCTTGCTGAGGCTGGGATTGTCGACGAGGCCCTTCCGGGAGTTGCCAAGGAACTCCGAAGCATCCGGATTGAACAACTTGGCTGAGTGCCTGACCGCCGCCAAAACAAATGTTCAACCAAGCCCCTGTCGCGTCTGATCCGCTGCTCAGTTCACACCCCGTCCGAGTCGCTCGCAACTCTGGTGGGAATGATGATCCACCATGCTAGTTCGCTGCTTGGAGTCAACGGATTCGTTACTCACTCACCGCTGGCTTTTGCTCTGGAGCTGGCTCCGCCTCCGCTGCTCGACGCCGTTTATCAAGTAGTCGAGCCCGAAGTCGATTTCCATGCTCCTGCGGATCACCGTCAGTTTTGTAAAGCTGAATCGCTTCGTCAATTTTCCCGCTCCGCTCCAGACTTCTTGCCAGATTGTAGCGTGCCGCAGCCACCCAAGGTGACAATACATCGCCCGTCAATTCGCGACGCGAGATCAAATCTGAATCCAGAACACGTTTCGAAAACCAGGTTTGAGCGGTTTCATACCTCTCATCATCATATTGAATCAAGCTGACCCAGTAGGTAGCAGCGTTCTTGCCCATTCGCATCAAGTCTTGGGCGTAACGTAGCTGCATCTCATACTGCTTCTGATCCATCCCCAGCTCGCGACGAACTCCGTATGCCTTTTGCAAGTTCACGTCGATACCGAGATCCTCAATTTCGAACTCAGGTGCACGCTGCTGCAGGTAAAGCACTCTCGCACCCTCAGCATCTTCCTCGTCATCTTTGTCAAACTGCCCATGCAGATGCCGCCAGCGAGCCAATCCTAATAGTTTTGCATTGTCGCTCATACCATCAAGGATGGCCCACGACGCTACCGACCAGAACGACAAAAGTGGATCACGCATTGCAGCTGCTTTCAATTCAGCAGCATAAACCTCAGCGAGCACAGGGACATCCCAGAGGCGTACTCCTGCGATTCCCGGCACAGCATCAATCTCGGTTGCCAAGGCATCAACATCAACGAAAGTTTTCATCCGACGGTTACCAGTCAAACCTGACTCAAGCTGCTTCATACGAAGACTGACCGCTTCGGGAGTCACGTTCAAAAGAGCAATCGATTGTTGCACATCAGATTTTGAAACCGGGTATTCGAAATAGGAAACTACGTTCAAGCGTCGCAACACTGATGCATCAGACCGTGCCTCGCTCAGGGTTGCGATTCCAACTTGCCCCGGCCCAGGTACGTAACACCCGAGTTCGGGCTCAAACAAATAAACTTCCTTGCCGATCAGAACACCAACACTCCATGGCTTGAGCGTTCCATCCTGGTCAGACTGAGTCGCCAAAACAAAAGCTGGAATGGAAGCCTGTCGACACAATTGAGTGAATACGCCTGCACGCTGCTGTGAATCGCCGAGACCACGCCAAACGGTTTCGTAATCAGTTTGCC
>CAXGRW010000780.1:0-2720 GCA_964012125.1 uncultured Rhodopirellula sp. | reverse complement strand
TGCACAACGCTGATGAAATTGAACGTCTTGATGTTCGTGAAGGCGATGTCGTGGTTGTGGAAAAGGCAGGAAAAATTATTCCAAAAGTCGTGCGGGTGGAAAAGCATGAACGCTGCAGCGAGTTGCCGCGTTGGGAGTTCCCTACTGAGTGTCCTGAGTGTCAAACTGGACTGGAGCGTGATTCGGGCGGAGTCTATATCCGTTGTCCCAATCCTGCTTGTCCCGCTCAGTTGAAGCAACGCCTGATTTATTTTGGCAGTCGACCCGGAATGGACATCGATGGCCTAGGTGACGAGCTGGTTGATGTCTTGTTGGCTGAAAGGCTGGTCACCAACTATGCCGATCTTTATCAGCTAGGCGTTGGAAATATTGCCAATGTCAATTGGTTGCGAAAACGTAAAGGAAAAGACGGAGCATTCATTGATGTTCAGGTTGGTGAGGCAAACGCAGTCAAGCTAATCGAAGGAATTAACGAAAGTAGAACACGCGGATTAGCGCGAGTGTTGGCATCGATCTCAATTCGGCACGTTGGACCGCGTGTTTCCAAACTGATTACTCGGGAGTACCCCAGCATCGATGAACTCATGAATGCCAGTGTTGAGGATCTCGCAGCAATCCATGAGATCGGAGACGCGATTGCTGAAAGCGTTCATCACTTCTGCCACAGCGAGCACGGGAAACGCACCTTTAGCGAATTTCAAGCTGCCGGAGTGGACCTCACAGAGGAGGTCGAGGCGGTTGATGACAGTTTACCGCTCGCCGGTAAGTCAGTCGTTGTGACTGGGACGCTAAAAAAGTTTAACCGGGATGGCATCAAAACGCTGATTGAAAACCTTGGCGGCCGGGCGTCTTCCAGTGTCAGCAAGAAAACTGATTTCCTTATTGCCGGTGAAAAGGCTGGCAGTAAGTTGGCAAAGGCCAAAGATCTCGGTGTCGAGATCATGACAGAGGATGAATTCCATCAGAAGTATGCCCATGATGAGGATAATTAGGGCATCATGAAGCGCGTCTGCGCAGGTTATACGCGGCTCCCCTCGATTGAACATGCCGGTTGATGCAACCGCCTGGACAGATCATGGCTTCACTTGGACTCGGTTGACCATCTGCATACCGCCAGCGACCCGGCGAATTGTTTCCTGTGCCAACTGTTTGTGGTAATAACTGCCAACTCGCCCCGTCAGTTCGAGTTGGTTGGCACTGCCGTCAACTCGCAGGAAGCGTAGCTCGCGTACGGAACTATTCGAGAGAATCTCTCTCGCCGCTCTCGCGATGGCGTTTCGGTGGTCTGGTTTCATGGATGCTTCCCGTGGGGAGGAATGCAGTTGGGGTGAATGAATGGACTTCAATCCTGTCGTTTTGCGTTGTCATGCAAGTTCGCTGAATGGCGTAAATGCTGAACCAAAACGGAGGTTGATTCACTGCTGCTTTGTAAAACTCTTTCACATGCATCATTAATTGCGTTGCCAAAGACGAAATAAATGTGGGTTGGTGGGGCCAAGGCTGGCGGTTGCCACGATGCATCCGGTTGCAAGATTGACGCTGGGTAGCTGCTCGTTGTGCAGCGATTGCAGATTTGGCCCGATTGGGGTGCAGAAGTTCAGCAGCGAAAATAGTGACTTTGTGGATTGCAATGAATAACGTGCAGCTTTTGTGTGAAGCTTTGTGAATCCAAAGGGGGGGCGGGCAATCGTTTGACTGTTGCGATCGGCAACCTATATGCCTGCTAGGAGGGTGAACCCCGTTCGCCTGAGTAATCGTGCAGTCACGATGCTCAAACAGTCACTATTGAATTTTTTGGATACTGGAGAACGGTGCATCATGTGGTTTGACGTGGCCATCACGCTCAGCTGCGCCGGTTGCGGACTTGTCTGCGGATGGATCATGTGCGCAGTGACAGGTTTTGACACTGATCATTACCACGAGACGATTGAAAAACGCAGGACGCAGAGTGAAGGGGAAGAAATTTCTGCTGAGCAATTAAGGCAGGTTGCAAACAAGTTGCGTGAATTCGCTACGACGATGGTTGACAATGTTGATGCACACCAGACTCGTGTGAAGGAGGTAAGTGAAGAACTGCAGGAAGCTGGTGTTGCCTCGCCCGAGGTCGTGTTTGGTGCTGTGAGTCAACTGATTGAGTCCAATGAGTCCATGCAAAATCAATTGCAGAGTGCAAAAGATCGCATTCAGCAACAAACAATGCAAATTGAGTCAGCAGAGCGAAGGGCTGAGACCGATGCCCTGACACAAGTGCCAAATCGACGCGCGTTTGACGCTTGTTTAAAACGCCGTCACGCAGAGGGGCCCGGGACTGCTGGAACGCTTGCCTTGTTGGATGTTGATTTGTTCAAGCAATTTAATGACGTGTATGGTCATCGGGCTGGTGATGAAGTGCTTCGTGTTGTTGCGAATGTACTGCATTCTCACTTACAGCCCTATGGGTTGGTAGCGAGATTTGGCGGGGAAGAATTTGCAATCATTCTGGATGAGTGCCCGCTCAGTGAAGCTGCGTTGAAAATCGAACAGGCTCGCATTGCGATCGGGAAGTTGGTCATTGAATTCGAAGGGCAGACACTGAAAGTTGCGGCCTCTGCGGGGGTTGCAAGGTTGATTGAAGATGAGACCGTGGAGAGCTGGCTGCAACGTACTGATGATGCCCTGTACTATTCCAAGGCCCAGGGCCGGAATTGTGCACACTGGATGCAGGGGGAAAAGCCAACACT
>CAXGRW010000779.1:0-2722 GCA_964012125.1 uncultured Rhodopirellula sp. | reverse complement strand
GCCCCGCAGGTAAGCATCGTTTGACGGGGCAATTCTCGACGGCGACAGCGTCTGGCAACTCTTAGGTGCTGATACGACTTGGGTGCTGATACGACTTGGGTGCTGATACGACTTGTGTGCTGATACGACTTGGAAAGCGGCCGCCGAGCAAAGGCATGGGGGAGAGCCGGGCTGCTTCTCGCTTTTTGTGCAAGCGCACACGATGCGACCCCTTGTTTGTGGGCGTGGACATCGGGTGAGGCAACCGTCGAGACCGTTCATCGTGCTGAGAATGCACCGCTGGGGCGTACAATTGTCTCAATCCCCACCGTGGGTTGCTGAACTGCTAAACTGACGGCCTGTATTTGGCCTTTACTCATACTCAGCAATCCGGGACATCGAGCAGATGGCAGAAATACTGCTCGTGCAGTCTAACCCAACGCGTGCTGTTGAGATCCGCATTTTGCTCGAGCGAAAGGGGCATGGGGTCACGCACGCTAGTAACGGTAGAGACGCAATACATGCTCTTCGGCAGGGTAAGATCGATTTAGTCGTTGCAGATCTTACTTTGAAAGAGATGAGCGGATCTGAGTTTGTGCGTGGGGTTCGAGCTCATTTCCCCGATGTTCTCGTCATCTTTCTTGCTCCAACAGGGGTAGAACAGCTTGCAGACGAGGCGTTGAGGGCAGGTGCGGTCGCATGTGTCTCCGATGAACAGCTTCAGGTGGTTCTGATTGAGACCGTCGAGACGGTATGTCGAGTGACGTTTGGAAACGACCCTTACGGACCGCTCTTGGCCAGATTGCAATCGAATATTTTTGATTTTGATTTGCCCAATGATCCGCGGCTGATCTCGCCGCTTGTGACATTGGTGTTGCAGGTTGCTGAGGGCATGCATTTGCTTCCGGGAGCCGAACGCACGCGGTTTGGATTTGCCTTGGAACATGCGTTGGTCAACGCCATGTATCGTGGCAATTTGGGCTTAGGGCCATCGGTGACTCCAAGTCATCACCAAATCGTATTCGGACATGCGACGACTGACTTGATCGAGAAGCGTAAGTCTGAATCGCCGTATAAGGAACGGCGTACTCAAGTACGTGTGGATGTCGACCGATCGCGAGTGAAGGTGACAGTGCGAGACGGAGGTGATGGGTTTAACGTTGAGAACTTTTTTGAGAAGGCAACGCTCGCTCGACTGCAAAAAGATACTGGGCATGGTTTGTTATTCATGGAACGACTCACGGATGACCTTGAATTTAACCTCGAGGGTAATGAAGTCTCGCTCGTGAAAAATGCTCGACCTGTTTAAAGCTGGGACCTTACTCTCCGGAAAAGATCTCACTGACGCTGAGCTGAGCAATGAGGTTCGTATGCATTGATGCAACAAGGTTTTTGGGATGTTAGCGAACGTACGGTCACTGTTGTCTATCTCGGAAAGTAAACGATAGGGAATGAAACGGGGCCTGGCAGTTAACAAACGCAGTTGTTGGGCCTGTTAGTTGCGGCGAGTCTTTGGGTGTAATTACCTTGATCCGTGTACCGACTCCTGATTCCTATTCCTTAGCAGGACGTAACGTATCTGGAGGCCATCGTTGCCTGGTGTCGGTATTCTTCTGTGCAAAAATTTGAGCGAGCAGAAGAAATGGGTTCCAATAGACCCTGCAGATGTTGCTGCGATTGACGCGTGACGTAACTGCCGCCTTCTCTGCTGCAACTGCATCATGAGCTCGTCCTGCGGCAGGCGTCGTGATTGTTCACCGTATAACGCTTCGTGGGTGTGTACTGCGTAACGGATGGTGCCTGAGCCGTGCGTCAAGCATTGCGATTGTTGTTCATTGAACTCATGGTATTGGTTGAGGAGACTGGTGCATGAAAACTCGGAATGAAACAACTGCAAAACAACGTCGCAACACTGCGGACCTCGCCATTGGGGAGTACCTGATCCAGCGGTTGCGTGACTATGGAATTCATGACCTGTTTGGGATTCCTGGCGACGATATCTTGTCGTTTTACAGTGAGTTGGAGAAGAGTCCCATTAACGTGGTTGGGTGTATGCGGGAAGATTGTGCCGGTTTCGCTGCGGATGCCTATGCGAGAATCAATGGGATGGGTGCGGTGTGCGTGACCTACTGCGTTGGTGGTCTGAGTGTTTCGAACTCGATTGCCGGGGCGTATGCCGAAAAGTCTCCTGTGGTTGTGATTTCCGGGTCCCCGGGACTCAGAGAGAGAAAGGGAGGGGCTTTGCTTCATCACATGGTCCGTGATTTCCGAACCCAGATCGAAGTGTTTGAGAAGTTCACGATCGCCGGTACCGAATTAAGTGACCCACTGACGGCCTTTGCCGAAATCGATCGTGTGTTGGATGCATGTGATCGCTTCAAGCGGCCGGTGTATATCGAATTGCCCCGTGATATGGTCCACGTCGTGCCACCTCTGGCTCATGGCTATGCGCGGCCGGGCTATGAACACAATGCAGAAGCGACTGCCGAAGCAATTGCGGAAACACGCGAACGTCTAGCAGCCGCTAAGAAACCGGTCATTCATGCGGGAGTGGAAATTCATCGGTTTGGGCTACAGGATCAATTGCTGAAGCTTGCAGAGTCTTGCTAGATACCAATCTCGACAACGATGCTTGGGAAAAGCGTCGTCAGCGAGCGACATCCGCTGTTCATCGGGCTTTATGAAGGTGCGATCGGCAATGCAGAAGTGACGCGATTTGTGGAAGACAGTGACCTGGTGTTGA
>CAXGRW010000778.1:0-2722 GCA_964012125.1 uncultured Rhodopirellula sp. | reverse complement strand
CCAGAGAGTTGGTAGTCCCTTGGTGGCTCTACCGACAAAATCGATACGTCGACCGGGATCAGGTCTGCCTTGGGCTCCGGAAAAAATTGCTTGGGTAAACGTTTTGCTGGGACACCATTGATCGGTTGCGTCAATGAGGTGCATCCGCTGAACGAGCTCGCGAACAGGGCCGCCGCTACTGCTGGAAACAGCCCTTTCGACAAACGCTGAATGCAAGTCTGTGCAGAAAATTTAGTTCTCATCCGTGAGCTCTCTTGATGGATTCCGCGATCACTGTGGAAATTGGGCTACTAGGTAGGCGAACAATCATTCAAAGGTGAATGACAACTCTCCGGAGTCCGTAGCGGGTTCAATGGGTAAGCTGCCTGTGTCCTGGGTCACCGGCGGTGCTGACACGGTCGGCGTGGTTCTATTGTCTGCAAAGTTGGGCAGTTGCAAGCCAGGGCTTGTGGGGACGAGCTGCCTCGTGCGTGGACTTGTTATCGCCGTTTGATTGGACGGTGTTGCCGCAGAAGCGGCCTCATCCGAAGGCGACTCAATGGTGAGGCTTGCTCCATCAGATAACGCAGGAGAGACAATTTCGACCGCTTCTGGCGTCAGAACCTCTGGGACAGGCATCGGAACGACTACTTCGTTGATCACCCCAGATCCATAAGGCGACACTGTGTTCGATAGCCCGCTTGTGGGGATCTCGCTCCAGTAACCCACGCCATCCTGTTCGGCAGCTTTGGCCCCGAATGGGAAACCCTGGAAAAAGGCGTTCACGGCAGCTTGCCCGTAGGGGGTTTGGTACGCCCAACCCCAATACTTCTGCGGAGCGATCGTTGGAGTGCAGCCATCACCTCCAGTGGCAATGTCAAGATAGCCGTGAATGAAGCCGTCCTTGAATTCTTGCACGTATTGGCGATCGCAGAAGCGATGCTTCTCGCGGATCCATGCTTTTTCTGCCAAGGCACGGTTACTGTAGTCAACCATACGGCTGCTTACGCACCCTTGAAATTCGTTATACCAGTGGTTGAGGCCACGGCACCCGACGGAACTGGTTAGGGCGACGGCAAGGCATCCTGTTGCCACCAATCTGTGCATCAGATTCTTTTCTGGATCACGCTTCATGCGACTTCCTGTCAGCTCTGGCGTCTGGTTTTGTGTTGCGACCGAAATGGAGGCTTGCTGCCGAAAGGGGGCTTGCTGCTCAATTATGCTTGGGCGTTCGTCATGCCCAAGACGCAACTTTCTTGTCACGTTCTTGGCCATCAATGCCTGTCTTTGCGAGTTCTGGTGTGTACTTCACCCGCACCTAGCTCTTTATCGCCTCAAGAGTGGAGCTGGATTAGCTAAATGTGCCGAAAATACGGCCTCTGCAGAAAAAGCGGCTGGTGCCGAGACAGACAACGCAGTTTCATGCCGTGGTCTGAAGATAGCGACCGCCAAAATTCTGAGCTCGCTTCACGATTGCCGGTTCTATCAGCCAAAGAAACAGTTCGCCCGCGATATCAGGAGGCTTGGTCAGTTGAGCCATTTCCATTCGAAATTGGGGTCGAATGCATGAAAATATAGGGTTGCAAAGATCGCTGCTGTGATTCCCAGAGCAACAAACGAAATAAACACCTTTAGGAAACGTTGTCCACGCCCGCGTTTTCTGACGAGGGCGACCATGTTCCTGGTCGCGACTTCCGCAGATTCCTCGCTCGTCATCTTTTTTGATCTAGCAGGATTCGTCATGTTGCGATGGGCCTCGTTGTTTTTCGATTTCTAAATGCCGAGGGTGTTAACGGCACCCAATCTGCCACTTTTCTGGTGATCTCGTGGATTTATTGAAAACTGCCTCTAAGGACGCCTTGTTCAGATCAGGCTTTTTTTAGAGTGTAGTCTTGTCAACCTGCCAGAGCGAGGGATTTGGTGAGATGATTCTCGATATGATTGGTACGCGGTTCACATTGGACACCCCCCGAAGCTTAACTCTTGGCCAATTATACCTGTGATAGTGTCGTCGGGGCGTGCCTGTTTCCAGGAATTTTGAAGCCTGGCTGTGGAGGCGTCTTCGAACTTACTAGGTGGTGCGTTTCGGATTGCAGGACCCATTGAAGCCAAGTTATGGGATTCCTCGGATAATCGGTGGTCCAATGATACGGGTTAGCCAGACTGGTAGCTTCTGCCAGATTTTGATCAATTTCTGGTTTCGATCTGAGTCAGGACGCATTTCGTCAGCTGTACCCTTACGGATGTAGTACTGCCAAACTGCCGGGTGTGGTTTGGCTCCCCACTGCGATTTGAATTTGTAAGTGCCACTATCAACACTGCTGCGTCCGAAATCGAAAGTGTGACTTTCTTTATGGATTGCCCTCGCGAGCAGTTGCCGGTACATGAACATGTTAGCACCGGTTGGATTCCAGGATCGCAGGCTACTAGCACTGGGAACCTCTGTTGTTCCGTTGCTGTGTATCAGCAGAGCACCTGCGACTGTTCTTCCAGCGTTTTCCACGAGGCATATTTCGGCGTCAGCCCCAAACTCGCTCAGGATTGCCCCGAATAATTGCCGCGGGAACACGGGGGTTCCAAGGTCTCGCATGTTCTCAGAAAAGACGGAGTAAAAGTCATTTAACAGATCGTGACTTCCCCATTTCACACGATGGTTGTGGCTACCACTCTTGCGAATCTGGCTTCGTAGCTTTGATTTAAAAGACTTATCAAGTGCCTCATCGCTTTTGGGCAGTTTGAGACG
>CAXGRW010000777.1:0-2723 GCA_964012125.1 uncultured Rhodopirellula sp. | reverse complement strand
AGAACATTTCCTCATAGTTTTCACCTTCCCGTTCGATCAGCAGCAGGCCTGATGTTATCCTGCCTCCCACTTCTCCGAACAGGATGTCGAGTTGCAACGGCTGGTCGGTTACCTCAATCCAGTCACTGCAGGCGAAACCTGCCGGCGCAATCAGACAAGGCAGTGCCGGGTTGTCGGTTCTGGATATGCCCAATCCCTTGAATGAAGAATCTCGACGCGAGCCTTCGAACACGGGCTCGCCATTGATGGCCACCATCAAATGATTGTCGGCATAACCCCAAAACCGGTAGCGGCCAGAACGGGGTGGCACGACGTTGCCGTGGTACCAGGACATCCAGCCGCCTGATTCTGCATAGGGCTCCAAGCCCGTTCGCTGGGGAAAATCATGATAGGCTCCCGTGATGCCCCGAAAACTGAGCGGTTCACTCTTCTGGAGCGGTTGTAAGCAACCGGTATCTTGAAAGCCCGAATGAATCAGTGGCAATAACTGCTTGCCAATCAAATCTTCCCTGATGTGTTCTTTATTCAGTTCAGCGGATGGGCTGTAGCCCACAGCGAATCCAGCCAGTGACCTGGTGTTGACGTTCGTTGCAGCGGTCGACACCTCGGGCAAGGCAAGTGACAAACGCGAAGCAGTCCGCTTCTTGGTCCTTCCGTTCTGATCAAACTTCGCGAATTCGCCTTCGTTCATCAAGGAAGCAGGTTCGTGATCCGTCGACTCGACGCTGATTTTACCGTCGAGTACTAGCACCTCCGAACCGAGAGAGTTCGCCGTGACAACAAAACTGGTTCCCAAATCGATGAATCTGCGTTTTTCTGTGTCAACGACAAATCCAATTCCTTGGGGTGGTACCACCAACTTGACCTGTCCGTTCGCCAGACTCATGCGTTTATCGCTATTCAGCTTTACCTCCAGCGGGGCTGTGGCGATCACATGCACACCGCTGTCTCGGAATGCCAGTTCGATCAGGCCATTTGACATGGAAAGTATTTCGCCAGAAAACAAGTCGGCGCCCTGTGAAAGTGGGCGACCCCCGTCGACGGTTGCTTGCCCTTCTACTCGTATCACTCTTGCAATACCGGTTTCGATTTGGGCGGTCGAATCATTGCCCGGTAAAAACCAACCAAATGCGGCGATGGCCAGTGAGGCAGCGATGGCTATCAGACTTGCCCACAGTGGGATAGAACGTCTGCGTTGGCGGGTGGTGGCAGATTGATCTTGAGTTCCAGAGCAAGCATCACTGATAAGTGTGGTGCTTTCATCCATCGCAAGTTGTTGCCACTTGGCATCAATGGTTGCGAGGGAACGCAGTTGAGCCCGGGCGTCTGCGTTGCTTCGAAGTAATTGCTCCAGCGATTCAAGTTCTGAACGAGTAAGGACGCCGTCAAGGTATCGGTGCAGCAAGTCTTCGTCGTTCTCAGTCAGGTTGTTTGAGGTCATGCTGAGGCTCCGGGTATTTTGCGACTGACACAACGGTGTAATTCCGTGCGGATTCTCGCCAGCATTTGATACAGTGATCCTTCTGTCTTTTTCATTCGTCTTGCCATCTCGCGTACGGTTGTCCCGGCAGAGTAGGCTGTGATCGCGAGTTCGCGTCGATCGGGAGTCAGCTTTTTGATGCACTGGTCCAGCGCTTGCAGTTGCTCCTTGCGCAAATCGAGTTCACACGCGCCCTCATCGGCGAGCATCGTGATGATGTCTTCCGACAAAACCAGTCGATCTCGAGCATGGCGTCGTCGAGCCGTTAGTAACTCGTAGCGGGCAATGAGGCACGCCCAGGCTCCGAAGGCTGAGTGGTCATCGAGCGTTGAGAACTTCCGCAATGCTGCCACGCTGACCTCCTGCATGACATCGTCAACTTCTTGGGCTTTGGGACAACAGGAACGAACGAACGCCCGTAATCCAGGCTCGTGCTGTATCCAGAGACGAAGGAATGTCTCATGCGGATCGGTGATGTCGTTTTCCATTTTGATGCCCTCGTTGCCGTAATCTTTCTATCAGGACGCGTCCGCTGATCGCAGTATCTCACTCAGTTTTAACGCAGAATTGGCAAAATAATGAATGCTGGATGACGCTGCCCTGTCGGTGTTGCCAGTCATGGGTTGATCTCCTTTTCGTGGCCAGTTGCCTGCGATCGCCGATGTGAATCGAAAATTTTGCCCAATGCCACCCGTGAGTCGTGCCGAAAACCACGGCACGAGTCATGTGGAGAACGGAAAACACAGTCGCCTAGGATCGTTACTGCCGTGTGGGGCGGCACATAAAGAAACCTGAGTCCTGAGTTATTCGGAAGGCTTTGCCTCATAACGCAACAATTTCTTATGGTTGTCCGGTTTAAACGAAGCACGAACCGTTGCTTTCTGACCTTCGCCGATTGGATCAATCCCATCGGGAGGGGCAGCTGTGTGGACTGGTGACCCGTGGCGTGACAGAGGAACACGGACGGATGGACCAGTATCAGAGGTAGATATGCTTCGCTGATGATTCTTTTACGCAGAATTGTTGGTCGGGATTTCCTTCATGAAAATGGGATTGTGAGCTTGCTGTGGGCTCGATTCAATCAAGCTCATTGTGTCGGTGGCAGTTGATCCCCAGTACTGGTGCACGACGATTTTCCGGCGTGCAGGATCCACTATCCCAAGTCACCTGAGCACATCCTGTAAGGCGGGTTCAAGGTCCGCAAAGCGAAACTCAAATCCTTCGTCCAGCAGGCGTTTGGGGA
>CAXGRW010000776.1:0-2727 GCA_964012125.1 uncultured Rhodopirellula sp. | reverse complement strand
AGCGTGGTGTTTATCGGTTCGCTGGTCCGAACGCGGATTTTCATGGTCATCAATGGCAGACGTTAAATCCCGGGTACTGGAAGATCGAAGAAGGCGCATTGCGCAGAAGGTTGCAGAACTATGGAGATCGCGCACGGCGTACGGGGTTTCCTTTCCACGGAGAAACCAACGGGTTTGAGTTCAAGACCAACTATGACCCATCGCTGCCGACAGGCATTCTTTACGCCACCGAGTGGGAACTTGATGACGAGTATTCGATTCGGGCCCGCTTTACCTATCGGAGTGATGCGCCGGATGTGCTTGAGGGAGATGACCCGCAGTGGGCGATGCATCAAGATGGATTTGGGATCATGGGAGTGGCCATCGGGGGGCGGTCTGTCCTGGAAAGTTACGGCAAGCTGGGGCAGGTGATCAGAGTGGTCTGGGCTGATGATGGAAAACTCAAAATCTTGGGAACTGGCGCGGGTAGGGGTGCGCCACAGGGCGGTCTCGCTGAACAGCGTGACCGCGTGCTGGCGGAATCGACCGCAATTCAACTCGAGGCTGGTGATGTTGGTGAACTGACGGTGAAAGTTCGTGCAGTGCGTCAGAGTGAGACTGGTCAGAATGAAGCTCGTCAGGACAAGATGGCGCAGGTATCCGTGACCGCCACGCTGGAGTTGGACGGTCAAACCTTTTCTGTTCAGCATCGCTTGAGTAAGGATCGTGTTTCTGGCTTTGCTGGGATCGTCGCACGCGGTTTGATCGATTTTGAAGTCAATGAGTTTGTCGTGGATCCGGGCAAGAATGTGAAGCGGGATGTGGGGGTAGCGGAATGTTTGAGCTGCTACGCACTTGGGGATACGCTTAAACAGGTCGATGCCGGATGGCAGGTGCGGATGGTCGGGCTTTTTGCAGCGGACGGCGAGCGAGTTGAAATTCGGGTCGCTGATAATCCTGATCCAGAGGGTGGCTGGTCGAACGTTCCTGTCTGTGGAGCGACGACGATCGTCAACAATGAATGGCGGCGATACACCGCTGTGGTGGACGTCACTTTGCCGAACGATCCTGGCGAATGCACGCAATATTACACGGTTTGGAAAGATGGAATTAATGTCACGGCAGATGACCGGGTTGGGACTGCTGCCTGTGGGCCAGGCACTGGGCTTGTAGGGGATGTGCCAAGAAGTGGCCAGTACGTTGGGCGGCTGCCAAAGTTAGCAGCACCCTACAAGGTTTGCGGATTGTCATGTCATGCGATCACTTCCGGGCTGCAGCAACGCAAAGCTGCGTCATGGAAAATGGCTGGCGCAAAGGACCAATGGCAGTTTCGTGATCAACCGTCGGAACAGTCCTACAAGCATCTTGAGGACTACGATTTTCAGGTCATGCTTTGGGAAGATGATGTTTGGTACATGGAATTGGTGATGTACCCACCGAGTACCGATGACGCTTACAAAATTATCGCTTGGTCAATTTGTGGCCCGACGAGTCGGTGGCAGATGATGCGGCACTGGAATGTGCTCAATCCTGGAGACCATGATTATGGGATGGATGATGTAAAAGGTCCCGAGCAGCTTGCGATCCGCAATCAAGATGGATTGGGGCAGGACCCTGATTACATGCGACGCAATTTTCAAATTGTGCATCATCTTACCACTGGGGCCGAGCAGGTTGACCCAAGGGTGAATCCGAAGAAATGGCGTGCCTGGAAAATGCCGAAAAGAGACTTTACGCTTGTGGTCCTGGATTCACGGTTGTGGCGAAGTAGTCAGGATGTTGATATCTGGGACGATCAGGGGTGGGGAGATTTTCAAAGTCTGTATGGACGCACTGATCCAACTCGCAGTCTCTTGGGAGAAGAGCAGTTCGGCTGGTTTCAGGAACTGCTTGCGACTGATTCTTCTCCCTTGATTGGTGTGACGGGAATCAACGGATTACACACCGTTTGGGCAGGGACTCTCTATCGGAAATCAGAGAGCACTGAACACCCCCGGCACTTTCATGAGCGTGACCGAGTCACTGCAGATTACGCTGGTTGGGTCAAAGCGGGATCTGATCGTGTTTTGGAGTTGTTAGGAAGCCGTTCTGGCGTGGTGTCAGTTTATGGAGATGTCCATAACGGATGCATCATGAAAAATCTTGAACATCGCGTCATTGAATGCAGTTTTGGCCCAATCGGCAGGTCGGGTGGCCGCGCACTGGTGCCAGGGTTCGGGGCCAACATGAAAGATGTGGACGATCGTGAGCTGGAAGTATTAGCGCTGTATCACAAAAGATTTGCCGATCCAGACCAGAATCCACATCAGCCCGGTGATCCTTTTTACTGGAACTTCCTTGAGATGGAGTTTGATCCGCAAGGTAGTGAGCCCACAATCGGAATGCGGATCCGAAATCTCGTCGATGCGCCGTCAGATGCTCCGCGGGGAGGCGGTGTTCTTGACGCCGGAGCAAAGGAGACCGGCCGAACACACACGTGCCGATTGCCCGAACTGGTGACACTGCCAAATGCGGATGTATTTCTCACTGAAACCAATGGAAAGCCAATCCGGGGAACACGAAGTGATACCAACGGGAAAATTCACCTCGGTGGGCTACCCGAAATTACCCCGGGAACACGAATTGTCATTCATTCGTATGATGGAGAAAAGACGGATGCAAAAGTGGTGACCACGCTGCCTGTTCGGGCGTGAGGCAAGGCGGAGTTTGCACAGGGTTTCAACGTCGGAAACGTGCGACCTGCCCACG
>CAXGRW010000775.1:0-2739 GCA_964012125.1 uncultured Rhodopirellula sp. | reverse complement strand
TTCCTGATGAACGAAACAGATCCGCAGATGATCATCGCTCAATGTGTTCAAACAAGACACAACAATCGCATGGTCTTCAATAAAATTTTTGATCGTGCCAGTAGCTTACATTAACCTTGATGGCATCCTTACCGTGCCTTGCATTTTACCCCGCACCGATAATTACCAAGTGACATTCATGGCACTGTTCCACCGACTACCAATAGTCTGCCTATTCCTGTTTGCCAGCGTCTGTCCCGACTGGTGGTTGACCACGAATACAGCATTGGTCCAGGCCAAGTCACCTAATATTGTGATGATTCTGGTTGATGACATGGGCTACGGCGATGCCCAGTGCTACAACGCTGAATCCAAGATCCCGACGCCTAACATCGACCAACTCGCCCGTGACGGCATGCGTTTCACTGATGCACATGCCGCTGGGCCCCTGTGTCACATGTCCCGCTATGGTTTGATGACCGGACGTTTTCCTTTCCGCACCGACGTCTCGCTGTGGCGTGAGCATCCGTTGATCGAAGCGGAGCAAACAACCATTGCCAGCCTGCTTGCGAATCATGCTTACGAGACAGCGATGGTTGGAAAATGGCATCTTGGCTTTGAAGAAAACGGTTATGACCAGCCATTGCCCGGTGGGCCAGTTGACCGCGGATTTCATTCTTTCTTTGGCATCCGCGCCTCCACTGACATCCCACCGTATTTTTATATCCGAGGCAATCGCGCGGTCTCTCCGCCGACAGATAATATCGAGGCACGAAACACAGAAGGTTGGAGCAAGATCCAAGGTGAATTCTGGAGAGCTGGAGGAATCGCACCCGGCATGGAACTCAAAAATGTGCTTCCTCGCTTCACAGATGAAGCCATCGGAGTGATCGAGCAACACGAAAAAAAGTCCGCTGACCAACCACTTTTCCTCTACTTGGCATACCCAGCTCCCCATACCCCCTGGCTGCCAGCGGAACCATTCCGTGGCAAGAGTGGGGCGGGCATGTACGGTGAATTCACCATGATGGTCGATCACATGATCGGACGTGTGTTGAAAGCTCTCAAGGAAGCCGACATGGCTGAGGATACCCTCGTTATTTTTTCCTCCGACAATGGCCCCGTCTGGTACGAAGAAGATGTTAAACGGTTCGACCATGACAGCTCAGGTGGACTGAGAGGCATGAAGGCTGACGCATGGGAATGCGGACATCGCATGCCATTCATTGTGCGTTGGCCGGGTAAAGTGAAGCCCGGCACGGTGAATGATCGCCTAATCTGCTTCACCGATCTCCTGGCAACATTTGGTGAACTGGTCGGAACAGAACTGTCAGAAGACGCCGGACCAGACAGTTTCAGCTTCTACAAGACGCTCCTTGGACAATCCGAGCCGGATCGACCCACACTCGTGATCAAGAGCGGTAGTGGTGCCATGACGGCTCGCCAGGGTCCATGGAAACTAATCACGCAGCTCGGGTCCGGCGGTTTTTCAAAACCGAGTCGCATCAAAGCAACAAAAAGCGGTCCCGCAGGACAGTTGTACAATCTTGATGACGATCTCGAAGAACTCAACAACTTGTATGACCAGAAGCCCGATGTCGTAGCCAGAATTTCCACTGAGCTGAAACGCATCCAAAAAAACGGCACGAGCCGCCTGCCAAAGACCCAATAACCAAAGATTTAACAGCGACCAGGCGTTCGCCTACGGCGCCGCGAATGGACCGACTGACAAAGCTGATGTCCCAAACAGCACAACTGCTCTTCAGGACCAGCGTTCACCATGATCAGTTCCGACGGACCGAACAAGACCGTCGATTACTTGACCTTCTCGCCATCCGTCAGTTCGCGAATACGCACTTTCTTCCACGAGACGCTGAACGGTCCAGTTCCTGTCTTGATCGAGTGGACCTGTAGTCCAATGAATCCGGATGCGTCGCGATCATCTTCAAAGTCTGCAACGGGAACACCGTTCACAAAGCTGCGAATTCGACTGCCTTGCGCGATGACGCGAAACGCATTCCATTTGCCAGCTTTATAAACAGCCTGCTTTTCAGCCGCTTTGACAGTCGAATCAAGCCACCGCGTTCGCCGCCCCTCATCCCAAAAATTACCCGCACAACCATTTTCACGATTGGTTTTGGACGTAATTTCGCATTGGTATCCGTACACTTCTCCCTTTTCTCGCATGCGTGCGGGCTTTGACTCCTGCGGTGTCTCTTTTGTGTACTGATGGCTTCGTATCTGCACCCCCGAGTTCAACTCAGGATCACACCGCACCTCAAACTCCAAAACAAAATTAGAGTACGGCCCACGTGTAAGGAAAGTGTTCTTTCCTGGGCCAGTCGTGCCGGTGATCACACCATCCTCAATGATGTAATTTGCCCCACCACCAACCTTGGTCCAGTCTTTCAACGTACTGTCCTCAGACAACTCCACCCAGTCACCCGCCGAGGCCATGAGGGAACCGACCATGATTAACAACGCACTAAAAACAAATCTCATTCTTGGACCTCAAAACGAAGGGAAATCAACCGCACCATCCTACTCTATCTCGTCGTTCGCATCAGTCAGCATTTACAACAAACACCGCAGTGATAAGTTTCACCGACCGTAGGATCACCCGGCAAACCACCACTCAGCCAACTTTCATTACCAAGCAGAAATCATCCCGAGTCACTCCTCGGCGATCCCTCTCAAACTCATTGGCATGCGGTAACGAACCCAAGCAGGAAGAACCACACGAGCGATTTCCGGACGTCC
>CAXGRW010000774.1:0-2741 GCA_964012125.1 uncultured Rhodopirellula sp. | reverse complement strand
GCATCGAAAGTCAGCCTGCTAAGGCCCAATGGTTTTTATGGTTGGGTTCAAACGTATTCCATTCCCGGCATGTGGGAACCAGGTGGTGGAACCATTGACATAAAAAAGGTTGTGCCACCATCATCATTTGACCCTCCGCTTATCTGGATGCCGCAGGATTTCGATAATTCATCAGGTGGACAACTTTGGGTCGATGATGACCGTTGGGGCCCCTTGTCCGGCCACCTACTTCACACAAGCTTTGGAAAAGGCTGGATGTCGTACTTGATGATTCAGGACGTCGAAGGCCGTAGTCAAGCAGCAATTGCAAAAATCCCCTTTGACTTTCGCACCGGAATCATGCGTGCCCGAGTGAATCCCATGGACGGACAAGTCTATGCAACTGGTCTGCAGGGCTGGAATGGCGGTGGACGTGCTGGTTTGCTGGACGGTGGCGTGCAACGCGTACGATACACGGGCAAACCTTGGCCCATGGTCACCGACTGCAAGGTTGAGAAAGATGGGCTGTTGATCAAATTCAATTTTCCGCTCGACCCAAACAGTGCCACCACAGTTGGATCATATACAGCCGCACAATGGAATTATCATTGGCGAAGCAACTATGGATCTGATCGTTATTCGCCGCTGACCGACAAACCAGGGACCGAGCCACTCAAGATTGAGTCCGTCACCCTGGGATCAGACGGGAGGAGCGTGAAACTGAACATCCGTGAAATGATTCCTGTCGATCAAGCTCATATCACGATCAGGCTGAAAGCAGCGAACGGAACTGCTTTCGCCGATGAAATTTACTGGACCATCAACCACGTCCCAACTCAGTAAAAGCAAGACGCCATCGCTAACAACGTTGATGTCAGTCCCCGCAAATGCTTGAGAAAGACTTGGATCGTTCTGACATGGTCCAACCCTACCTGCCTACGAAGGTGAACACCGTGCCAAGCCCTACCAATAGTCGCCGAAACTTCCTGTCCAATACCACGCGTGCAGTTGCAGCACTCCCAATCATTGCAGGCCCCTTGATTCTGAAAGCCGATGACAAATCCGGCAAAAAAGACCCTATTGTCGGATCAGGAGAACACACCTACCGAGTCATTCACAATTGGGGGCGGAACAGCTTGCCTTCGACTCACGACTATGGCAATGCATCGCATGGCGTCAGCGTCGACAGACAAGGGTATGTGTACATCACACACACAGGTACGCCTGATTCAGTTTACGTGTTTGACCCTGATGGAAGATTTGTCAAAAGCCTCGCTGGATTCCATAGTGTCACCAATGGCGAATCATCTACGGCCAGTGGGCATGGCATCGACATTCGAACTGAAGATAACGAAGAGTTCATTTACCTATCAGCTTCCTATGCGAAAAAATCTTTCGCCAAGATGTCGCTCAAAGGCGAGCTCGTATGGACGCGGGATCGGGACCAGATTTTTGAACATGCAGGATTCGCCGGAAAGAAACTTGGGTTTCGCCCCACGAACATCAGCTTCCGGCCCGATGGTGGCTACTACCTCGGTGATGGTTACGGTAGCGCGTATTTGTATCACTACGACGCTCAAGACAATTTCATCAAAGCGATTGGGGGCTTCGGGCAGCAGGATGGCCAGTTCCGCACACCTCACGGCCAGTGGCTTGATACGAGGGATGGCACCCCAAAACTAGTGGTCGCCGACCGTGCCAATTCAAGGCTCCAGTGGTTCGACATGAATGGCAAGCACCTGCGCACCCAAGACGGCTTCCTGTTTCCAGCTGACATTGATAGCCAAGGTGATCTGCTCCTGGTACCTGATTTACACGCCCGCATTACAATTTTAGGGCCGACCAACGAACCCGTAGCACAACTGGGCGACGATGAAGCCTGGCGTAGCAGAGTGCTCGACAAGAAAGAAGCAATGCGAACCAGCCCCAAGAAATGGATTCCCGGAAAATTCGTCCACCCTCATGATGCGTGTTTTGATGCCGACGGCAATATCTTGGTAACTGAATGGGTTCGCGGAGGACGCGTCAGCAAGTTGATAAAAGCTTGAGTGACGACCGCCAACACGCCCCACAAATCACAATTTGCATGTGGGACGACAAGAGTTCTTGAACGTCAGTCTGATGACCGCAGCAATGCCAATGAGAAAATTCCGGATGAATGCCCATCACTGAATCGAACGTTGTAGGCGTAGGCCCCAACAGGCTTCATTCCAGTGATCGTCAAAGGCTGTGCCTCAGCCGCACTCAACACAGGCAGCCCAGCAAGCTTCGTTCCACCGGTCTCCTGTTTTTCTTTCTCTCCCCGTCGTTTTTCCCGGCATGTTGCGCACGGACAAGCCTTGCGCAACTGCAGGGCCGTCCATTTTGTTTCGACACCGTCGCTCCAACTGATCGTAACCACTGAATTTTCATCGCGGCCCAAGCCTACCGGCACAACATCAGCGGGCAGGCTCACTTGGGGCTCATTAAAAACGGGCTCAGTCATTTTGCGATCACGTTCTTTCGTCAAAATCCTAGAAACAGGTGCAACTTCATTGTCTACGTTCACATATTACGATGATCGACCAGTCGCTTGGCTTTGGCTTCAAATTGGGGCAAGGTTCCTGCGGCGACAGCCTCGACGCTGACTCGCATCGCCAATCGGTCACGGACCAGGTCAGAAAGCTTGGCAACACTCGTCTCATCGGCTTCCAATTGGATCGCGAGCTGATCCATCTCGTCAACACGGGTCGCAATCATTCGAAATTCTGCCAGAGGTGCAA
>CAXGRW010000773.1:0-2742 GCA_964012125.1 uncultured Rhodopirellula sp. | reverse complement strand
CTGCCAGCGGATGCTGTCGCCACAGCGGTTTTGACGGTCAGTGATACGATGGCCAGTCCCGCCGCTGAGTTGTACCCAACCGAAGTTGCTGATGCCTGGTGTAAACAGAATTTTGGGGTCGAGGCACGGGATATCAAACAGGTGAAATTGGTCGTGGGAGCACCGGGACCGATTGGACCGATGTTTGGGCTGGTTGTCAGTTTGAAGGCAGATCTAGATGTGAAAAACATCAGTCCAAGTTTGATCGACATGCAGAGTGCGGTCGATATCGACGGGCAGATCGCTTATGGATTGAAAGAAATGCCAGAGCTGGTCATGTGCGTCAAAAATTCTCGCACGGTTCTGGTCGCTTCAGAAAATTACCTCGCAAGTATGTTGCTTGCCGAGAACGGGGTTCCCAATGGAGCATTGGGCAAGATGGCTGAGTCGACTCAGCATACCGGAACGCTGACTGCGATGACCTTACTTGAGCCGATGCGTCCTATGATCAATGGTCTGCTTGAAATGCAGGCCGACCAGCTCCCTCCTCAATTCATGAAATTCACGCGAATTCCCAATTTGATCGATGCAGTGTTGGTCCGCATGGACGTGCGTAAAGAAAAAGATGGCATGAAATTGATCATGTTGGCTGCTGATGAAGCCGGTGCCGATGAATGCCTTGAGACCTTGAATGAGGGAATGCGATTGGGGCAGCAAATGTTTCTTGCCCAAGTGAATCAGAGTGGGGCGGATGATGCGGTAGCGCAGGCGACCGCCCAGTACATGCAGCGATTGAGCGATCATTACGTCGAGATGATGACGCCTCAACAAGAGGGGCGACGCCTGACCATCAACGTAAATGCATCACAAAATATGGCGACGCAGGGGGTGCTGATTGGCTTGTTGTTACCCGCTGTTCAGGCATCGAGAGAAGCCGCCAGACGAATGTCGTCCTCAAGTAACTTGAAACAGATTGCGTTGGGGATTCACAACTATCATTCGGCATACAAGAAGCTGCCGAAAAATATTACAAGTGCAGATGGTAAGCCTTTGTTGAGTTGGCGGGTGGCGATTCTACCTTTCATGGACGAGTATGATTTATACAAAGAGTTCAAGTTGGATGAGCCTTGGGATAGCCGTCACAACATTAAGCTGCTCGATAGAATGCCGGCATTCTTAAAGCACCCGGGGGTTGTCACGCCGCCTGGAACTACGGTTTACCAACGGCCGGTAGGAAAAAGTTTTATTTCGCCTGATCGGGAACTGAAGTTTCGCGACATTACCGATGGCTTATCTAACACCATCATGGGGCTTGAGAGTCTTGGTGAAGATGCGGTGAAGTGGACAAAGCCGGAAGACATCCGCCTGGACGTGGCGTCTCCACTTGGTGCGCTGCAAGATGGCACCCGCGACGGTTTCTACGTGATGTTGGCCGATGGTGCTGTGACTTTCCTCAGCAATCAGATTAAGCCGGAGTTGTTCAAAGGTTTGTTGACACGCAATGGCGCAGAAGTCATTCAGTTTCCGCGTTAGGAGTGATGGTAGGTCGATGTAACCCAGTTATGGATCACACAGCGAAATGAGGACGCATTTGTAAATCGCAATGGGGCGGCGTTCTTTGGTACTGCTGTGCTTCCTTGTGGCCTCTAATGCGTTTGGGAACAATACCGGCACCAATGCGTTTCCCCGAGCAGGAGGAAACGGGCGGTTTGCTCAGGGTGGCCGAGGGGGCGACGTGTATGCCGTCACAAACCTTCAGGATGACGGCAAAGGACCACAGCTAACGGGGTTTGCATTCGGCAATGTCTTTGCCTGGAATCAAAATTGGACAGATGATAATCATTCAGCGATCCAATATTTACAGAATGGTGACAAGTATCTGACGACAAGCCAGTCAGAGTGGGAACTGCCTGGCGAACTTGTTTTTGGTGCTGATCAACTTGAGACAGATTCGGCTGAGCAAGCTTATCGCAGGGGGCTTCGTGATCCCGGCGTATCTCACAAACGCGATGCCTTTGATGAACGTATCATCAAGGAGGTAAAAACAGGGACCGGAAGAATCCCTGACTCTCAGCAGGAAGTCGGAGGATGGCCCAAGTTGAAATCGGCTCCTGCACCGGCGGACGCTGACAAAGATGGGATGGCTGATGACAGGGAAACAGAAAATGGACTTGATCCCAATGATGCTGAGGCCAGGAACGAGGACAGGAATTCAGATGGATTCACTAACCCCGAAGAAAACATCAACAGCCTTGTGACAGCACCCTGATGAAATCGGTGCTGTGTTGGGCATGTATGTTTCAGGCATCAATTTGGAATCGTCCCGCTTGGTCTGGCAGGAGAGATGTCTCACCGAGAAAAGGTCATGGCAGAAGTTTCCAGTAAGCTTTGGCTGATGTTTGGACTTGTTATTGCAGGATAATGAACAGGCGATTGCACAAATCGTCTGTTTGGTTATTCGCGTGTGCGTCGTGGCTCAGCCGAAGATACCTGCTTTTCCCGAAACTCAGTTTTTCGCGTTCACCAAAAAGGGGGGGCGAGGCGGCAAAGTCCGCATCGTTACCACAACACCTGATCACGGCGATCGCGCTCCTGTCATGGGAACTTTGCGGGATTCGATCGAAGCCATCATGCCAAGGCCCATTGTATTTGAGGCCCATTGTATTTGGGGTCAGCTGTATTTGGGGTCAGCTGTATTTGGGGTCAGCTGTATTTGGGGTCAGCTGTATTTGGGGTCAGCTGTATTTGGGGTCAGCTGTATTT
>CAXGRW010000772.1:0-2746 GCA_964012125.1 uncultured Rhodopirellula sp. | reverse complement strand
AACGGGGTCTCAAAGTGACAAAACGGGGTCTCAAAGTGACAAAACGGGGTCTCAAGGCGACGCCTCTGGGGTTGCCACGAATGCAGCTGAAAACGCAGCTGACTCGACAACACCGGCAAATCTGCCTGCTGCCGGTCAATCGCCTGCGATGAGTGCCGAAGCTTTTCTGATGGCTGCTGGCGAAGGAAGAACCGAAGATGTGAAACGCGGCTTGGATAGCGGGATGAACATTGAATTAGCCGAACCCGGTCGCGAACATACAGCGCTTCACCACGCTGCATACAACGGACATACTGCCACCGTGCTATTCCTGATCAAACAAGGAGCAACCCTCGATTGCCGCGATCATGAAGGCAAGACTCCGCTGATTCATGCTTGCACAGGGGCCTTCCCCGAGACCGTCCAAGCTTTGATCAAAGCTGGTGCTGACGTAAACGCCAAAGGAACCGCCGAGGGATTCACACCGCTCATGATGGCGGCAGGGCTAGACCAACTCAAAACTGTCCAGATCCTGTTAGAAAATGGAGCTGATAAAGGGGCAGTCGACGAAGACAACGACAAAGCCATCGATCACGCTCGTCGAGCTGGCTTGACCGAGATTGTTAAAGTCTTGCAGTAACTGTTGTCGCAATCACACCGATGCATTGCTGACGCTATCAACGGTCCGTCGGAACTCTTTTCCTGGCACGAGATTCTCTACATTCCTTGTGACCAAGGCTGAGCAGACTAAGGGTTCACTGTTGTCCGAAGCGTTTGTGCAACACCAGCCTGCATTCTTTGGCTGCGTGCCTGAATGGTGAAGTCAAAGGTTTGCGGCTGATTGCTTTCCAAAACGATCTGAAATTCAGCGCTGCTCCCCGGTGGCATCGAGCCGATGGGCTTGAGAGTGACGACATCACCATTGACTGTAAAAGTATTGGCCTCAGGATTGGTGATCGGATTGGCACTCAATAGTCGAACACCGGCCGGCAATCTAAATTGCATGGCAATCTGCCCATCCCGTTCGCTGGAATCATTGATGACGGTAAGGCGAAAGCGAATTGGCTGCGCAACTCTCGCTGGATTAGTCATCGCCACAAGTCGCATCTGAAGTTTCTCTGTACGCTGTGGGACGGGCGTTGCAGTTACAGGAGGTGTGGCAGGCGTTCCTGAATTAGCTCCACCCTGCAACGGGAGTGCCGGAGCTATCGTCGTTGGGGCATTAGGAGCGACCGGCGTTGACAACACAGGAGGCAACTCGGTCCGTGGTGCAGTGAGCGGTGGTGGAACAACATTGACGATGTCATAAAGGAAATCGGTGTTTGCGCTGGTTTGCTCATCACATGTGACCTGCAGTGTAATTCTCGCTCCGTTGGCGGGACTGAGCACTTTGAACAAGCCTTCAAGAGTCGCTGTCTTTTCCGCTTCCAAGCGTGGAATCGACCAAGAGATCACGTTCTGTGCGACCCGACTCTGGTCTGAGCCCTCGGTGGCTTGCTCCAGTTGAACGACGGGTGAATAGGCCATCACGACCTTCACATTGGTTGCGACGCCGCGGCCAATGTTACTAATCACCGCTCGAACCAATGTCTGCTGTCCCACCGCAATTCGATTGCGGCCAGCCAGTTCGGCCTTCAAGCGTGGATTTCGAGGAACAGGATTGATAACCGTTACACATCCTTGCTGAGTGTCCCGTTGCCCACCATCTGCGTATGCGTCCACCGTGATGCAGCGTTGACCTGCTTTGACGGTGGCAAACTCGACCTGAGCCTCCCACGTCTCGCCCGGTTGCAGACCGCCGTTCTTCACTGTTCGAAGAGGACTTACACCACTCTCGTGTACCAGACCATCATCCCCTGCAGCGGTCAGGTAAACATTCTGAAGCACACGTGTTCCGGTATTCGTCACATCGATATCGAACGCAATTTTATCGCCAGAAACCAATCGGCTGCCGGCAGATTGAACTGGAGTCACTTTGACTGACAGCGACGGTCTGAACACATCGACTCGCACGCGATCTTCGGCAACCATTCCACCGCCACGAGCCTTGAACACGAGGTCAACGGGTGATTGTGCTGAAAGATTGACTACGAGATCCAGTTGCGATTGGGGTGGAACAGTTCCAATTTCCCATACCACTGCGTTAGGCAATACCTGTGCCTGCAAGTTTGCACTCAGCACCTTGGCTCCCTGCGGGACAGGCAAACTCAGGCTCACCCCGGTCAGAGGCTGGTTACCTGGATTGGAAACATTCGCAATGACCTGAAACGGAGTATCGAAGCCGGCTACAGCCGGCCCGCCTGCCCGCAAAGCCAGTTCAGGCGAACTCCAAGTGACGAATGCTTGGCCACGACCGAGTGTGATGGTAGGAATATTATCGAGCTCGCCACCGGGGCGAATGACTTGAATATCAATCGCCGCACTTCCGCTCGTGCCTGGATTTGGCTGCAACTGCACCGAGGCATTCCCCGACTCGTCAACCTTGGCCTCCACAACCGATGCACCGTTGGTTCCGACAAAGGTAGCTAATTCCGGCTGCAAAATTTCGTAACGGACTTTCCAACCACGAGCGGGCAGGCCTCCCTCCGAACGAGTCACACGTGTGGTCAACTCTACGGGTGTTCCCGCTTGAACAACCTGTGGCGTTGGAAACTGCCACCGTGCATCGACCCAATAAATTGTAGTTGTTGCTTTACGCTGATCCCAGCACTCACTTTCTGGTGCAAGCACAGTGACGCGACTTGTTCCTTCTGCGGGACTGCTGATC
>CAXGRW010000771.1:0-2752 GCA_964012125.1 uncultured Rhodopirellula sp. | reverse complement strand
CTGGGGTTGGGTGAGGCGGACCTTGAAGGGCGACGGATGCTTGCCCCTGCCGAGTTGGCATTTGCAATTGCGTATGCCATCACTGACCAGCGACCGGATCAGGAGTTGTTGCAGGCAGCTGCTGGGGGTCGTTTGGTGACACGCGATGACGTTGAAAATCAGGTCACCCGGATTCTGAAAGATCATGCGATCGACAAACCGAGGCTGCTCAGGTTTTTTCAGGAGTTCTTTGGGTATTCTCACGCACATAAGATTTTCAAGGATGCCAAACGTTCCGGAGGTTTTTCTTACTACGGTGAGAACTATCCCGATATGTATGAACGTGAAGCGGACTTTTTTGTCATCAATATCCTTGAAGACGACAAGGATGTGTTCAAGAGATTGTTAACGTCTGATGAGTACTACATTCTTAACAGGCAGACGTTTCGAAATACGGTTTATGATTTCTATTTGAAAAATCAGGCTGCATTGGATCAGGGAGATTTCCCTCAAGAGAAGCAGCAGGAATTACTCCATCGTCTTGATCTTCGCAATTGGGGCGAGTTGAACAAAAAATACCACCTGCACAAATTCAATCGCGGGTTCAATGGCAGCGTGGGAGCGATCAAGCAGATCGTGAAAGAGATCAAAGAGTGGAAGAATACAACGAATAGAGACATCCTGTTGCACAGCATGCAACCGCTCTATCGCAAGTTTCCTATGGTCTACGATATGGCTGATGATGAGCAGGACTTTTTGTTGCCACAGCCTTACAAGAGGCCAAACCGTGCGGGCATCCTGACTCATCCAGCTTGGTTGATTGCACATTCGCTCAATGACAGCACTGATCCAATTCGTCGCGGTAAGTGGATTCGCGAACGACTGTTAGCGGGATCTATCCCGGATCTGCCTATCACCGTGGACGCCACCGTTCCGGAAAACCACAACAAGACTCTGCGTGAACGACTTGCAGTGACGGAGCAGGATGAGTGCTGGCGATGTCACAAACAAATGAATCCACTGGGATACGCATTTGAAATTTATGATGATTTTGGTCGGTTTCGAACGCGGGAAAGCCTCGATAAATTACCCAAGGTGAATGGGCAATTCCCAAGTAAGCCGATCCATGCAAAGGCCATGCTCACGAGCACAGGCGATGAGCTTCTGAATTCAGAGTACGATAATGCTCTGGAGTTGATCGACAAGCTTGCCGATTCTGATCGTGTTCGCCAGAGTATCATTCGCCATGTTTTTCGATATTTCATGGGGCGGAATGAATTGTTAAGTGATTCGCAAGCCCTGATAGCAGCAGACAGAGCCTATCTGGAAAGCGGAGGCAGTTTTAACTCACTGCTGATTTCGCTTTTGACGTCAGACTCCTTTCTTTATCGTAAATGATTGCAGGAAAAACTCGCAGATGTTGATTAGTTCAAGACGAGATCTTCTCAAAGGCCTCTCTTTCGGTGCCGGAGGAGCGCTGCTGACACCGTTCCTGCATCAAGTCAGGTTGCAGGCTGAAGGCAATGCTGCCGCGCTGCCAAAACGATTTGTGTTTGTCGTCAAATCCAGTGGAGTTTCACCTGAAGGAATTACACCCGACTCATTGCAGGGTGACGATGCAAAAAATGAATCGTTGAAAGATGTCCAGTTGCAGCCTTCCATGAAGGCTTTGGAACCGTACAGAGATCAGCTGTCGCTTGTGCAGGGCTTGTCAGGGAAAATGTGTCGCGGTGGGCACAGCAGTTGGTTTGGTGCGATGGGCGTCTACATGACCGGTGGCGAAACCGAACGGGGAGCAATCCTGAGGGCAACAGCTGACGCTGAACTGGCGGCTCTTAGTCCGGCACCCTTCAATCATGTCGGGCTGGCGGTGCGCGGAAGTGCGTTGTCGAATTCGTACGGCGGTGTGCTGTATCCGGGAATTACGGCCGTAGGTGCTAACAAGGAACTCCCGTTTCAGGGCAGTCCCGATCTTGCGTTTGAACAACTTTTTGGATCCGCAGTATCTGCAAGTGGAAAAGGTGAAACACGATTCAGTGTTCAGAAAAATTTACTCGACTTCATGGTCGATGATCTCAAGAAAGTAAATCGGGCAGTCCCCGGATCCGAGAAGAACAAGTTGGATGCCTACCTGAACGCATTCGAGGAATTGCAGGTGCGGCACAGTCGTTTGACTGGCATGAAAGGAAATATCAAAGACAACGCGCCAGAGTTCGACGACAAATTCACTTCATCGGTGGAAGAGGTGCGGCAGGAGGCTCACTTTGACTTGGCCTCAGCCGCTCTCATTGCAGGCTTGACCAATTGCGTGACCATCCGCTTGGATAACTTGTCGACGGTCTACAAACAGCTCGGATTGGTGAAACCCAATCATGGTATCGGGCATGATGAGAGCAGTCGTACCCAGAAGGAATGCCGCGACATCATCCGGACTCACCACTCAGGTCTGCTGGCCGCGATGGCTGGCAAACTTAAAGCGGTTCCGGAGGGTGATGGGAACATGCTCGACAATACAATGATTGTCTATTTCAGTGACTCGGCCAATAAGCATCATGGCGATTGCTTTGAGTGGCCCTATGTGGTGATTGGTGGCTGCTCAGGGAAATTGAACATCCCAGGCCGGTACATCCGTTACCCCAAGTACGGAGAGAAGGATTGTCGTACGATTGGCAACTGGTGGACAACACTGCTGAATGCCTATGGGAACCCGGTAGAGCATTACGGAAACGAGGACCTCGTGCTCAAGCAGAATGGCAACTCCTATCGCGGACCG
>CAXGRW010000770.1:0-2759 GCA_964012125.1 uncultured Rhodopirellula sp. | reverse complement strand
CGATTCGGTCCAACGTGGGCCGTATATCCTCCAGCATTTGGTCAGCATCCCAAGCTTCCGAAGTAAAGTTCTTGATCAGATCGGGGTGGGCAATGGAGTCAAAGAGCCCAGTCTCTGCGGACTTAGCGAGTAGGCGAAAGTAGGTCCTCTGCACTTCCCTTAAATCGTTGCTCCAGTACTTCTCGCGGAATTCTGAAATCTGCGGGTGGACCGAGCCTAGCACGAAATGGAAGTCGGCTGATGCCAGTTGTTTTTCGAGGTAGGTCTCGTAACCTTCGAAGTAATCGGCTTCAAGACCTAACCTGACATCGACTCGCCCTTGCCACTGGTCGCGGGTTTTCGCAACGAGGTCCACGTACTCGTCGAACTCGTTTTCCGCCATCCTTACGGCTGCAGAAAAACCATCGGGCATGGGGTTATGGCAGGTAACCATCATGCCCAGCAAGCCTCGTTTCTCGGCGATTGCAGCATATTCAGTCGGTTCCCCATACGCGTGCTTGCACAGTGGTGTGTGGGAGTGCGATTCAAATAGAATAGGAGAAGTCACGCCGATGTGCTCCATCGTGATTCGGGGACGAGCTTGGACCAGTTACCTTACAGTAGCAAGTCGAAGAATTTTGACGAGGGCAGCCCGTAGTTTTTCCAGATTGGTCTTCATGAAATCGAAAGCGAAAGTGATGAAATCAAGAACAACGCCTGAAGATTTGGTGGTTGATGCTCGGGTCGCAGTGGCCAACGAGCCCGCGATAGCGGATGTTTCGCGGCGTGGTTTTCTTAAGACTGGGGGTATGGCTGCTGCCGCGATGATTGTCCAGCCTCATGTTCTGGGCGGGCCGGCACACACGGCACCCAGCGACCGAGTCAATGTCGCGATCATTGGTGCAGGAGGGCGTGGGCGTCAGAATGTTCGTGAATTATTGAAATTGCAAGACGTGCGGGTGTCGGCTGTCGCAGATCCCGCCGAGTTTTGGGATCTCAGCAATTATTATTATCGAGGTGAGGCGGGCCGTTTGCCGGTTTGCGCTGAAATTGAAAAACACTATCAACAGAGTGAGCCTGGGTTTAAATGTCATCAGGAGGTTGATTACCGCGAACTCTTTGCCACTCGTGCATCCGAATTTGATGCGGTGCTGTGTGCCACGCCTGACCACATGCACGCCCACGCAACGCTCGCCGCGATGCGAGCCGGAAAGCATGTGTACTGCGAAAAACCATTGACCCATAATATCGCCGAGGCGAGATTGGTCAGTCGAGTTGCTGCTGAAGCCGGAGTCGCAACCCAGTTAGGCAATCAGGGGCATTCCAAGGATACAATCCGCGAGACGGTTGAGTTGATTCGTGCAGGAGCGATTGGGAAAGTAGCGGAAGTGCACGCCTGGGTTCCTGCCACTCGCTGGAACAAATCACTCACGAAGCCGCCTGTGAATGCTCAGCCGATTCCCCAAGGTTTGAATTGGGATCTGTGGTGTGGCGTTAGGAATCCGCCTGGTTTTCATGAGGCATACGCACCAGTTGCTTGGCGAGATTTTTGGAACTTTGGTTGCGGGGCGATGGGAGATTTTGGCTGCCATGATCTGGACTCAGCTGTTTGGGCTCTCGATTTGGGGTTACCAAGTCGCATTGAGATGCGAGCAGCGGGAGCCAGCGATCCGAATCTCGCGCCGTTCGGTGAAATTGGTTATTTTGATTTCCCAGCCAGTGGAGCACGTGGGCCAGTTCGATTGAATTGGTACAGCGGTGGGCTGTTACCGCCAACGCCCGAGGCATTACCCGATACTGTTCGTTTGCCCCGCCGGGGCGTGTTGTTTGTCGGCTCCGAAGGTGTGATGCTTTGTGGTGGTGCTGGAGGGGAAGCGGTCATCTATCCGGAAGAACACGCCAAAACGGTTAAAAAGCCCGACGAGACTCTCAAGCGTTCGGCTGGGCACCATCGCGATTGGGTTGACGCCATCAAAGGAGGGCCGCCGGCGAGCAGCGAATTCAGTTATGGTGCGAAGCTGACGGAAATCACTTTGCTTGGATTGGTCGCCATGCGAACGGGAAAAATCATTCATTGGGATGCCCAAAAAATGAATGCACGCAACTGTCCAGAGGCTGAGCAGATTGTGAAGGGTGAGTATCGAGCGGGTTGGAGATTGGACCAATGAAATTAAGACAGAAAATGTGTGTTGCATCGTTCGTGGGTTTACTCGCAGCGCTCACCGCGAACGCTCGTCTGATGGCGACCGAAGATGGATTATCGGGATTGCAGCAACCTGCAATTCCGATTCGTTCCCGCTTATCGACGCAAGCAGAGGTGCGACCCAATGTGGGTGATCAATCGACGGCCGCAATGGGGCAGCCGGGTCATCATCTGACGGCGATGAAAAATCGCCCGAACGTGTTGTTCATTGCCGTGGATGACCTCGCTTGCTCGCTGGGATGTTATGGCGACTTGATTGCCAAAACTCCCAATATTGATCGTCTTGCGGCCAGCGGTGTCTGCTTCCAGCGAGCGTATAACCAGCTACCACTTTGCAATCCTACTCGTGCCTCGATCATGACAGGGCTACGGCCGGATCAAATCAAAGTCTACGATTTGGATCGTCACTTTCGCGATGAGCTCCCTGAGGTGGTCACCCTACCGCAGGCGTTTCAGAAAGCGGGGTATTTTGCGGGCCGCGTGGGTAAGATTTATCACTACAACGTGCCTGCTTCCATTGGCACCGATGGCTTTGATGACCCGCCTTCGTGGATGCAGACCATCAATCCGATCGGAC
>CAXGRW010000769.1:0-2786 GCA_964012125.1 uncultured Rhodopirellula sp. | reverse complement strand
ATGAAGCTCATGCCTTTTGCATTGGCAATACTGCTGATGCCCTCAGCATTCGCTGCAACACTAAACGAACTTACAGAATCCGAGAAGAAAAGCGGTTGGACTTTGCTGTTTGACGGTGAATCAACCGATGGATGGCGGAACTACAAAAAGGACAAAGTTTCTGACGGCTGGAAAGTGGTAGACGGCGCTTTGGTGCGTTCTTCCGGAGGTGCCGGTGACATCATGACGGCAGGCAAGTACGACGCCTTCGAGTTATCGCTCGAGTACAAGATCAGCAAAGGCGGCAACAGTGGCGTGATGTTCCATGTCGTCGAAGGTGATGGCCCACCCTGGCGGACTGGTCCAGAAATCCAGGTCCAAGATAATGTTGACGGGCACGATCCCCAGAAAGCTGGGTGGCTATATCAATTGCACCAGCCCAGTGTCCCCAAATGGGCGACTAACAAAGAGCCTGTTGACGCCACAAGACCTGCTGGCGAGTGGAATCAACTGTATATCAGAATCAACAAGGATGACTGTGAAGTCTGCATGAATGGCGTTCGTTACTATCGTTTCAAGCTCGATAACGCCGACTGGAAGAAACGGATTGCCAATAGCAAGTTCGCGAAATTTGAAGGTTTTGGAACTGCAGGCAACGGGCACATCTGTTTGCAGGATCATGGCAACGAAGTCGCCTACCGTAACATCAAGCTCAGGGAATTCAACGACGATGGTACTGTCCCACAGCCGATCGACGGAAAGCTGAATTTGAAGGGTGAACTGGCCTTCCCTCATCTGAAGTGGGATCAATGGGAACCTGTCAATGATGCCGGCAAAGTCAGACCGTTGCGTCTGATGGAACTCACCTACGCAAACGATGGCACCAATCGTCTTTTTGCAGCCTCGCAGTTCGGTGAAATCTGGACGTTTGACAACAACCAAGACGTAGAAAAAACAAGCCTGTTCCTTGACCTACGCGGAAAAGTAAAAGACTTCTCAACGCGAGGGTCGAACGAACAGGGGTTGCTGGGCCTTGCCATGCACCCCAACTTCAAGAAGAACGGACAGTTCTTTGTTTACTACTCGCACGCGACCGAGCCGAAATCGATCGTGTCACGCTTCAATGTCTCAAAAGATGATCCAAATAAGGCGGATCCAGCATCCGAAACCGTCGTCATGGAGATTGAGCAGCCTTACCAGAACCATAACGGTGGCCCAATTGAATTCGGCCCCGATGGGTTCCTTTACGTAGCTTTGGGCGATGGTGGTGATCGCAATGATCCTCACGGGAATGGGCAAAATCTTGGAACTCTACTCGGGTCCATTTTGCGGATCGATGTGGATCATTCCAGCGATGGTAAAAACTACAGCATTCCCGCTGACAACCCTTTTATCGGTGTCGCTGGTGCTCGCCCCGAAATCTACGCACACGGAATCCGCAATCCTTGGCGAATCGCCTTTAACAAAAAAGATGGCACGCTTTGGGTCGGAGACGTGGGACAGGAACTATGGGAAGAAGTCATCGTCGTTAAAAAAGGCGGCAACTACGGATGGAGTGGTCGAGAAGGGTCACATGCTTTCGGCAACAGAAAACCGACGACGAACGTCTCTAAGCCACTGGAACCCGTTTGGGAATACGATCACCAGATCGGAAAGTCAATTACCGGTGGTCGAGTGTATAATGCGTCGCGCATCCCCGAGTTGACTGGTAAATACCTTTACGCCGACTATGTCACCGGCTCAATCTGGGCACTTCACTATGACCCCAACAGTGGAAAACTGATCAGCAACGAGCAGGCTGTTCCGGAAAGCATTGCGGTACTGGCTTTTGGAGAAGACCAGAATGGAGAGGTTTACTACCTCACCAACAGTACTCGCGGTGAAAGCATCTACCGGTTCGCAAAGTGAGTTTCAATGACGGCCAGACGTGGCTGAAAGCACTGGAATCTACCAACACCAATTTTCCAACCGCGTCGTCATAGGCTCGCCACGAAGAGACTGAATAGAATATTGAGAACGGTCGACAGGACATGCCTGTGGGCCGTTTTTTTTTGGTTCCCGGTCGCAAACTATAGAAAAACGTGACGTCCCCCAAGGTGCGTTTCAGGTCACAAGGTTTTCCGACGGAAAGCGAGCCAAGTCCTCGGAATTCACAAAGCCAATCACGGCATTGTAATTTCATCGCGGCAGACGGGCCCTTGAGTATCGATACACCGTTGCATCTCATACTCGATCGTTACAACACGCCTTTCCCAACTGGGCCCCCTGGTTGAATTTCAGGAGGCAGGCGACTGGTAAGCATTACCGGTCTCCACCACCTCAGCATCCAAGTACCCCGTGCTTGTTGGGTCCCTGCCCACTAAAACCGCCTTGGGCTTCCAAATAAACTTTTTAATCAACCAAGATACTCCAAACCAGAAGCAGGCGAAGAAACCGCCAGGGATCCAACCCGCCAACAAGGCCCCCATCGGCGCTGTATCACTGAATGCCTCAGGGGGAACATCTGGCCCCGACTGCCAAACCTGATACCCAATCTCTAACCCAAGAAAGAGTGCCAGCCAACACACACATGCGCTCAAAAAGAGAAGAACGACAGGTCCGACAATCCCTGACATACGTCCTCCGATGAATGCCACCACAGCGGACACGGAGGCACCGACGCAGAAAATTGGAATGAAAATCTCTTGCAGTGGCGTCATCAAGGTCTCTCAATCGCTCAGCATTTAGAATCTGAAAATCAGTAATCCAAACACGGAACGCCCCACCTTTGGATGTAAACTCAAAACGTATCTTTTGCCGTTAAAAAA
>CAXGRW010000768.1:0-2809 GCA_964012125.1 uncultured Rhodopirellula sp. | reverse complement strand
AACCATGTCTGATTTTTTTGATTACTCACACACAGTCGCACCTGACGAGATTGACGCTCAAGGCCACGTTCACAATTTGCGATATTTACAGTGGACCCTCTGGGCAGCGGGAGCCCATAGTCGAGCTGGCGGGTGGGACAGCAAACAGGCGTTGGAGGAGCAATTGGGATGGGTCGTCAGAAACCACGATATCACGTACCGCGCGGCTGCCATGGAAGGTGACGCGGTTACAATCCGAACGTGGGTGGCTGAGATTGCAAAGTTTGCGTCGTTGCGAAAATACTTGATCTGCAGATCAGCGGATGAAACAGTTCTTGCGAAAGTGGAGACACGTTGGGTCTACGTCGACCTTTCCAGACCCAAAGTGATCGCAATTCCGCAAGAGTTGAAAACACAACTCTCCGTCTGTGATCCCGCGCCGAAACCACCTTGGGTAACGAATCAATGACTCCAACAGAACACCGTCAGGCCACCGCTGCCAATCTTTCCAATAACACAGAGATGGTAGGCGAGGCAACTAATTCAAGTCGGGAACGCTGGCTACTGCTCTTCCTTCGCTTGATTGGTGCAACCTCTCTCTTTGCGTTTCTGGCGTCTGTCATGCCAGCTTCCTGGATCATCAGCATTTCGGAGGAACTGGGTTTCGACCCCTTCCCGGATTCACCGTTGACTTTTTATCTCGCGAGGAATCTTTCTCTGCTGTACGGATTTGTGGGGGCCACGCTGCTTGTCATTGCGAGTGACCTTCCCCGCTATCGACCGCTGGTCCGTTATGCAGCCATCGGGACGCTGCTGTTCAGCGGATTTCAACTGGTGGTTGATTCCATGTCCGGTTTACCATGGTGGTGGACATTGGGCGAGTCAGGCTCAACCCTCGTGGGTGGACTGATGCTGTACTGGATCCAGCGACCGTGCAAATAGTTGGAGCTGGCATGAATGACAAAAATGCGAGTGAGCGGCAGCATAGCTACTTGCTAATTGCAGTGACCGAATCGTTTGATTAACTTCCGAAGGCGTTCAATGGAATCTTTGGTTTCATGCTGTCCCATGAACGGCGGAATCTGCGTGAGGAAATCATCCGGCAGTCCTTTTTGCTGTAAGAAAGTAACAACTTTTGCTGACTGTTCGTCCCTGTACGACTCGGCCGTCTGGTAAGCCGCCACGCCCAAGATACGATCAGCAATTTGCATCACCAGACGCCTCCACTCTTTGGCTCGGCTGGCAGAACGCCCGATTTCCACAACGCGATTTTGCTGTTGTTTCAGGGCCTCGATGACATCGTCGCGCCAGCGTTGGCCACCGGTTTCCACGACATCTTCGGCTGTTGCTGACTCAATTTCTGAATGCTCAAATTCGCTGCCCTCAACCGTCTCACATTCGAGCTCTTCCACCACTTGTTCAAACACACGCTGAAAGATTGCATCCACCGTCGCCTCCCACATCGCTGCCGGCTTCAGTGAAGGTTGGTCCGTCAACAATGCAGTTGCCACCTGTTCCATCAGCCAGACTTTCTGCTCTGCCTCCCACTGATCAAACCAATCAATTCCATAAACCCGGCATTCCTGATCAGCTTCACTTCGATTTGCAATCACATCAACACAATCAGTCAGCATCGATCCAACCGCCCGGCAGAGCAATCGAGCCTCAGCCTTCCCGAGACGACGCTCACCATCCACCGTTACCCACATAAAGTCACCCACATACCGTGTCGCGCTCCACGTTCCTTGGCGAATGAATTCCAGCCCGCAAAGGGGGAATCGCGCATGCCGCCAACAAGGCGATCGCTGGAATCGCCGGTGCCCTCATTCGAATGTTACTCCAGTAGACGGCATGCACGGCAGTTAGCGTCACAAATAGTGTCAATACGGGTAACCACTTCGACGCACACAGGTTCCTTCTCAAACGCAAACAGCCGACGAACATGGCAACGTACAAGCAACAACTGTAAATCCCTACCATCGTCACCAGCCACGACGCGCGCCCCTCCAACGCATGCGGAAAGGGACTCCAAAGTCTGCAAACCCGAACACCAGCAGCCCAAAGAAACATCAAGGGCTGACGACCGATGACTGCCTTGGCTGACTCATAAGCAAGCAAGTCATCAGAATGCTCAGTAACAGTCTCGACCACCGCCGGATCCTGAACTTCACGTGGACCTTCCCAACGCTGCTGCCAGAAGTCCTCGGTTCTTGGGTCTCCATCGTAACGATGGGAGTAAGCAACCTGAAACGAATCAGAATCCCATTTTCCGTCAGCAGAACCAGACTGCAGGTAGTCATAAAACGAAGGATTGTTTCCCAGCAGCAGGGTGTACCCTCCATGTGTCGTGGCCCACACCGGATGCCCGACCGACCGAAGATTACGCCACGTCCAACCGCCCACCACAACAAAAAGCACGCTCAATACAACCACACTCGGCAACGTTGCATTGATTAGTCGCTGTTTCCACGTCAGTTTAGAAAGCTGCGTTAAACCGAAGATTTCAAAAAAGAACGACGTCAAAACCAACAGAATCGCCCACGCAATGAAGGTAGGACGAACAAGGAAGGCGACACTCAAAAGCGCCCCAAGCACCAAGGCAAACACGACACCGTTCATTCGGGTCCGATAGGTAGCCCACCACCAGAAAACGATGCATACCAGAGTCGTGGCAAATGTTTCCGTCATCACCACGGTCGATTGCTTCAGCAACAACGGGTCAATCAAAACAAGGATCGCAGCTAAGCTTGGCCCCCAAAGCCCGGTATCTCGCTGAAGCCCGGTATCTCGCTGAAGCCCGGTATCTCGCTGAAGCCCGGTATCTCGCTGA
>CAXGRW010000767.1:0-2810 GCA_964012125.1 uncultured Rhodopirellula sp. | reverse complement strand
AAGGGTTTCGAACCTGGATGGTGACCCCCGACAAAGATTATGAACAGTTGGTGTCAGACGATATTGTGATCTACAAGCCCGGACGCAGAGGCTCCGATCCGGAGATCTTTGGCGTCAAGGAAGTGCTCAAAAAATGGGGTATCGAGCGAGTGGACCAGGTGATTGATATTCTGGGTCTGATGGGTGATGCGAGTGACAATATACCGGGGGTCGCAGGGATTGGCCCCAAAACCGCGCAGAAACTGATTGCGCAGTATGGCAGCATTGAAAATCTGCTGAACCACAGCGCTGAACTGAAGGGTAAGCAGAAAGAACGTGTTGAAGAGCAGGCCGACATGGCAAGGCTTTCAAAACGGCTCGTGACCATTCAGTTGGATGTTCCCCATGATGTTCAATTTGCACAATTGCAGCACGTGAGTTTGGACAAAGCCAAACTCAAAGATTTGCTGATGGAGTTGGAGTTCGACACGCTTGGGAAAAAGCTGCTTGGCAAGTCGTTTTCGTCAGCAAGTAGTCGTGCCAAGGTTATCAGGGAAAAACGCGAAACCGAAATTCAGGCCACACTTTTTGATGAGCCGGTGGATGAGAAAACCATTTGTGATGTGCCCCATCAGTATCACACGGTCACCACAGCGGAGGAGCGAGCTGAATTAATCGGGTTGTTGAATCAACAAGAGAGTTTTTGTTTTGATACCGAAACAACGGGTTTGGACCCGCGGGACGCGAGACCACTTGGGTTGGCGTTTAGTATTCGCCCCGCCGAAGCATACTATGTGGTGTTACCAGAGGAGCCAGAGCCTGCTGCTGCTGTTTTGAAGGAGTTCGAGCCCGTGCTTGCCAATCAGGCAATTGGCAAGGTCGGGCACAATTTAAAGTATGACTTGACTCTGCTCAAATGGCATGGCATCGACGTACAGGGAGAGATTTTCGATACCATGCTGGCCCATTCCATGAAGGAACCAGAGATGCGGCATGGCCTCGATTATCTGGCCAAGCTGTACTTGGGTTATGTTCCGATCGCTACTAGCGAACTGATCGGTGAAAAGGGAAAAGATCAAAAGTGCATGAGTGAAGTCCCGTTGGAAAAACTCTCCGACTATGCCTGTGAAGACGCTGACGTCACTTTGCAGATCGCGAACTTGATTCGGCCTGAAATCGAGGCACAAGGAACCAGCCAGGTTTGCAATGATGTCGAATGTCCACTGATCCCTGTATTGGTTGACATGGAGCATGAGGGAATACGCCTTGATACCGAAGCACTGGCAGTATTTTCTAAAAAACTCGGTGGCGAAATCGAGACATTGCAGGAGAGCATCTTTCAAGCGGCAGGCCATGAATTCAATATTGATTCGCCCAAGCAATTAGGCATCGTTCTTTACGAGGAGTTGGAGCTTGAAAAGAACCCAAAAAAGACTGCGACAGGGCAGTACTCAACTCGCGAGGCTGAACTGGAGAGGCTTTCACACAAGCATCAGGTCATTGCTGACGTGCTTGATTATCGCAACGCCCGAAAGTTGAAATCGGTTTACGTGGACCAACTTCCTCTCGCGGTAAATCCAGATACCGGGCGGGTGCATACTCATTACAGTCAAGTTTGGACGGCGACTGGCAGGATTCAGTCCAACGATCCCAATCTGCAAACAATTCCGGTGCGGAAGGAACGAGGAAAAGATATTCGTGCTGCGTTTGTGCCAAGAGATGATCAACATTTGATTTTAAGTGCTGATTACTCACAAATTGAATTGAGGGTAATGGCAGAACTCAGTGGCGATGAAGGCATGCTGGAAGCTTTCCAGAACGGCGAAGATATTCACACCGTCACCGCGTCGAAGGTGTATAAGGTGGGTGTTGACGAGGTGACGCGTGAGATGCGTGACAAAGCAAAAACGGTTAATTTCGGAATTATCTACGGGATTTCGGCCTTCGGTCTTCAGCAGCGCCTCAATATTCCGAGGCACGAAGCAAGCGAATTGATCGAGAACTATTTTGAGAAGTATCCGGGGGTGCAGGCTTACATTGATAAAACAATTGCTTTTGCAAAAGAGCACGGGTTTGTTGCCACGAGCACAGGACGACGACGGTATATCCGGGATATCAACTCAAAGAGTCGGAACGTGGTTAACGCCGCTGAACGTCTGGCGATGAATAGTCCTATTCAAGGGACCGCTGCTGATATGTTGAAGATTGCGATGATTCGAACCCACAATGCGCTGGTCGATGGATGCTTCTCCACGAAAATGGTGCTCACTGTGCACGACGAAATTGTGTTTGACATGGCCATTGATGAGCAAGAACGTGTCATGCCAGTCATCGAAGCAAGTATGAAAACAACATTGCCAATGCGGGTGCCTATTGAAGTTGAACTGGGGGTGGGGCAGAATTGGCTCGAAGCACATTGATCGTTGATTGTGTGGTTAATACTCATGATCCTCTCACTCATCTGGGATCCAGTGGTTAATGAGGCCGCATCAAAGATGACAAACTGACCCTCCACGTTTGGCCGGAAAACGGGGATTCGTGCTCCCACCTGGTCGTAAAAGTTCAGACGCGGTTAGAGTCGGTGCAAGCAAGTGATGAGAAAACGGCAACATCGCTCTGCGCAACGCTGCGATTCGGTGGTTCAACCGATCGCTGTTCATAAGTGGCACGCAACGCGAATCGTCGTTCACAAAATGCAGAAACCCGCGAATCTGTACTTTGTTGATTACGAATGGAAAGGTTCGACGGAACGACTCCGTTCGATGACCGGTCGGTTACTGCCGGATTGAATCTGGCATTTAACTACGTGAGCATCTGTTCGGTTCCAATCG
>CAXGRW010000766.1:0-2811 GCA_964012125.1 uncultured Rhodopirellula sp. | reverse complement strand
ATTCTGGTTGCCTACGGAGTTCAGTCGATGGACGAACTGAATTCGGAAAAAGGAAAAGCAATCCGCAAAGAACGCGATATGCTGGCGTGGATGTCATCAGACGACCCACCAATCTGGATGAAAAACAATATGCGTGGGGGACCGGTCGCAATGAGTGACCAAAACCACAGGAACCATCATCCAGAACACGTTGCATGTTTAAAGAAACGGGCAGATGAGGTCGGAATGCAGACAGTCGCGATCGCTCCAGCCGTTGGCCTGAAACCGCAACCGGAAATCACTATGATCGACTTTTTCTTCAAGCACCTAGGCGTGAAATAGATAGAGAGCAAACTGCCTGCTGTGGCAGTGACTTCGCCAACAACTTGACGCCCTCCTTACGGGCCAAAGGCACTCCGCCTCCATCATTGCTTCAAAAGAAGCAACCCTTTTTTACAAACGCGGCAGACGCATCTGCCATCAAAACAATCAACAAGCGAGTTCACCATGAATAGGAAGGAAGAGCCAACTGGTCCTGTGGGCCGCCGATCCATCATCAAGGGAGCAGCTAGCGCGGGTCTGATTTCAGCAACAAGCGTGCCCACGATTTTGCATGCATCCGAGACTCGCTCTGCACAACCTGAATTGGTCCGAGACGAAAACAGCAAGCCGGGCACTCGCGATTGGATGCTGACCAAAACGCGCACTGTCCCGGGCAAGATCAACAAGATCCTTTACAACGGACGCTGCCAGCAGATCGAAGGCTACTGCAATGCAAACAGCGTTCGGGCGGGCGAGACCTTGCAAATCATGGTAAGTGCAAATCCAGCGTCAGATTTCAAGCTTGAGATCTTCAGAACTGGCTACTATGGCGGAACGGGCGCGCGGCTGATGAAGACATTTGAGTCGCTCAAAGCTTTCACTCAGGCCGATCCTTCCGTAGGAGAGAATCATGCCCGCGAGTGCCAGTGGGAACCGACTGTGGAATTGGAAATTCCAGAGAGCTGGCCCAGCGGTGTCTACTTGGGCAAGATGACCGCTCAGAAAAGTGGTACTCAGAGTTACGTGATTTTCATCATTCGTGATGACCGCCCGTGTGACTTTCTTTTCCAATGCAGCGATCTAACATGGTCAGCATACAACCGCTGGCCAATGGACTATTCGATCTACACCGAACACGACAACGGGACAAGCATTGGAGTGCCGAGTGGCACGGTAAGTTTTGAGCGTCCCTACGGTCTCTTCACGCATCCGGTCAACCGACTGAAAAACTCAGGCGGCAGCGGTGAGTATCTGCCGTGGGAGTTTCCTCTTTCGTACTGGATGGAAAAACACGGGTACGACGTATCCTACATCTCCAACGTCGACACCCACAGCGACCCCGAAGGACTGCTCCGTGCGAAGGGTTTTCTGTCAGTCGGTCACGACGAATACTGGAGCCTCGACATGTATGAAAATGCGATCAAAGCGCGCGATGCAGGAGTAAGTCTGGCGTTCTTTGGCGGCAACTCGGTTTTGTGCGTTGTTCCCATGCTGCCGTCGGGTAACGGAACGCCGAATCGCAATATCCGTCGAGAGGGGTGGTTTCTTCCAATGCCTGAGAACCTGACCGAAGCACAGAAGAAAAGGCTTCTCAGCCGCTCACTCAACGACAAAACGTTCGAGCCGCGAATGGGACCTGATGGCGCGCTTCTGATGGGAGGACGCTTGGATCGCGAAGGCAGTGGTCGAGGACTCGGTGCGGGCGATTGGACCTGTGCGATGCCAGATCACTGGCTGTTCGAAGGAACGGGAATGAAGAAGGGCGATTCCATCAAAGGTCTACTGGGATGGGAGTGGCACGGTGCCCCAAGAATAGACCTGCCGGGAATGAAGGTTGTTGCTGAAGGAGACGCAATGGTCAACAAAAAGAAGGTAGGGCGATACACCGCTACACTTTATGATGGCCCAGAAGACAACATCGTTTTCAATGCCGCCACGATCTGGTGGGCCAATGGATTATCAAGTCCGCCCGGGCACCTGAATCCACGCCGTCATGGAGTGGCTCAACAGGGGCCCGATGAGCGCGTGCAAAAGATCACTCACAACCTGTTCAGACGGATCATGACCGCAACTTAATGAAAACGACTGGGCGTATCTCATCCATCGAACACTGCAAGTCGAAAACGCGACAAGAACCCGCTGTTGCAGTAGTTAATAAAAACCAAACCTGACAGGAAAATCAATGTCACTGACCAGAAAACTACTTGCGATGTTGCCACTCCTGTGCATCCTGTTTCCCACTGTAGCAATGCAAGCTGCAAACCCCACAGACACAAAGCCGAATGTCCTGTTCATCGCGATCGATGACCTGAATGACTGGACCGGCATGCTCACGGGCAATCCGCAGTCCAAGACACCTCACATGGACAAGCTTGCGTCTCGCGGATTGGTGTTCACCAACGCACATTGCGCGGCACCCGCTTGCGGTCCGTCGAGGTCTGCCATCATGAGCGGTATCAGACCGTCGACGTCAGGGAATTACATCAACAAAAGTTCTCTGATTCATAATCCAATATTGAACAAATCAGTTCTTCTACCAGAGTTCTTCCAGCGAAACGACTACTACGTTTGCGGCGCTGGAAAGCTTTTTCACGGCTACCACTTCAACAACGAGGTCAAGGGGCGAGGCTTTGATGATTATTTCCCAAGCAAAACGCAGGACCTTCCTTCTTGGGCCGGCCTCAAGTTCTCCTCCAAGCTACCACTGGGTGGTTGGACGAGAACGGCGGATTGGGGTCCCCTGCGTGCTGATGTCACAGTCGATGACCATCCCGATGGCAAAACCGCGAA
>CAXGRW010000765.1:0-2811 GCA_964012125.1 uncultured Rhodopirellula sp. | reverse complement strand
TGTCTAACTCGCACTGTCTAACTCGCACTGTCTAACTCGCACTGTCTAACTCGAGCTGGCCTGTCTGTTGGCAATCTGGCAATCGAGGCAGCTATGAAGGGCGATTGTACTGCCCGCTGCGATGCGAGTGTTAACGCCGCAGCTGATCAGGGGGTGTCGAATACGATGCCCGTCTGAAAGAAAGACACGCTTGATTGATGCTGCCGTCGCAGAGAGGATTTGCAGCAGGAGCAATGAAAATGGTCTTTTCTGATGTCCTGTGGTGTTCATGGACTGTCGCCAGCTGGTTGGGAACGCTCTCGATGAATTCTGACGCAATTGTCAGAGCTTTTCAGGTTGGGAATTCCACTGACCCACATTCAGCTGATCCATATCGATCAATTTATCTGGGGTCCTCTCGCGTACCTGGTTCCGATATCCTTCGCATATGATGAGCAACCAAAACGATGCTGACGACGACTACATGGGGTGCCCGCATTGTGGTGCCGTATTAAGCAACGGGGCTAATTTTTGTCGGGAATGTGGAAGCAGCGATGCTGATGGTTGGCGTGAGGACGTCGACATCGGCGATGACGAGTTTGATTACGACGACTACATTGCAGCTGAGTTTTCGGGTTCGGGGGTGAATCGTCAAACTCCCACGTTTTGGAGATGGGTTGCGATAGGCCTGATCGTTCTTTTTGGTTTGTTTTACTTACTGGCACTGCGTTGATTGTGTGTGGAATGCGAATAACGGCTAGTGGTTTTCGTTTTGGGGCATTTGGCAGGGTGCCGCTCACGGGCTTTGGAAACCTCTGGAAACGTTCGCAATCCTCTTTGCGTCCTTGCCAACCGTTGCCATGATCTGGCATGCTTTGCGTTGAGATATTTGGATTACTCGCTTCATCAAAGTTTTCGGTGCTTTCGCGTCAGTTTTGATTTTAATGACACAAGTCGATTTAGACGGAGATTCTTAAAAGTGCTTGTTGTGGACGGTGATGTCGAATTGGCTGGAATGAGGGCGGTTGAGAAATTGGTTGCCAACGGAGTTCTGGGTTCGGCTGATTACTTCAAAACGACAAATTCAACGAATACAAAAGCGTTGCTGGATGTCCGCAACGGAAACATTGAGGAAACTTTATTGCCCAAGTGCTATCTGGCGGACGGGCAAACAGCAGGGCGGGGACGCCATGGACGATCATGGCAAAGTGATGGTGGAACGCTGACTTTTTCGCTTGTCATGAGCCGTTGCCTGAGCGATGTGCGGCAGACGCAGGTGTTACCCCTTGCTGTTGGGTTGGGCATCGCGAGGTTCATCGATTTTGAATACGCCCCGCTGCAGGCCAAATTGAAATGGCCTAATGATGTGAACCTTGGAGGAGGGAAAGTTGCCGGAGTTTTGCTAGAAACCAGCGGCGATTCACCGGGGCTGACTGTCGTGGGGGTGGGGATGAATGTTTCCTCTGAACCTGGTTTAGAGAATGACTCTCAGGGGATTTCCTCGCGAAGTTTAGCGCAGGTTGTGGGGCGAAATATCAATCGGTACGACGTTTTTGCTCCGTTGCTGGAGTCAATCGTCAACACGATTGCTGAATCACAGAACTCTTTCAAATCGGTTCTTGACGAGTTTAGGGGACGCTGTTTGTTGACCGGAAAGCAAATCAGCTTTCAGCACCAGAATCAGCAATGCTTCGGTACATGCCAAGGTATCTCCGAGGAGGGGGCCTTGTTGGTAAAGACATCCCAAGGCGTTCACCCCATCAGCAGTGGTGAAGCCAGACGGGTGCGTGTCTCTAAAAATTAAATCAGGCGTATCAATGAGCGCCCTTTGGGTGACGAAATGCGATGCGAGGTTTTCGCTTAAAAGGGTTGAGATGAATCTTTGACGTAGGCCGTAGATCAGACGGTAAGTTTCTTGATTGTAAAAATCGATAACGAAGAGGTTTTGAGATGAGTTCCAAAGAACGACCAGTAGCATTGGTAACCGGATCGGCCACGGGGGTCGGTCGAGCTTGTGTCTTGCAGTTTGCTGCCCGCGGGTATGACGTGGTAGTGAACTATTCACGCAGTGTTAAGGAAGCTGACGAGACAGTGCTCAAAGCAAAGTCTCTTGGTGCGAATGTACTGTTGGTTCAATGCGATGTTTCCGATGATGCACGGGTGCAAGAGATGATCGAGGCAGTCAAGGCTAAATTCGGAAGACTTGATGTGCTTGTCAATAACGCAGCTACCACCAACTTCATCGATCACTCTGATCTTGATTCCATGACTGAAGAACTGTGGGATCGTATTTTAGCAGTCAATGTGAAAGGGGCGTTCTTTGTCACTCGCGCTGCTACGCCATTGTTAAAAGAAGGAGATGGTGGGTCTGTAGTCAGTATCAGCTCTGTGGCAGGTATCACGGGTAGTGGATCGTCGATCGCGTATTGCGCGAGCAAAGGGGCGCTCAATACGATGACCAAATCATTAGCACGAGCCTTGGCGCCCGAAATTCGGGTGAATGCAGTGTGTCCAGGACCGATCGAAAGCCGCTGGATTCGAGAAGGTAGTCCCGAAACGAGCATCGAAGCGATGGTTGCAAATTATCCTCTACCGAAAGCTTCCATGCCTGAGGATATTGCCGACGCAGTTGTCTTCTTTTCGCTGGGAACGACGATGGCGACGGGTCAGTTGTTGAGCGTTGATGGTGGCCAGACGCTGGGTTGATCACGACGCTGGGTTGATCACGACGCTGGGTGATGCAACTGGGGGCGTTTTGCATCAGGGTTTTCCGACTACGCCGGTTTCGAATGTCGAGATGTTACCGTCGAGAGGTTCAGGTGCCCGTGTCTG
>CAXGRW010000764.1:0-2814 GCA_964012125.1 uncultured Rhodopirellula sp. | reverse complement strand
CCGAAGGAGTGTGAGTGTTCTGCCTGGTAGAACCGGGTGCCGTGGCATCTTTGATTTCTACCAATTGCCAGTGGTCTGTTCTTTGTTCTCTGTGAGTGTCTGGCGTGCTGCCAGTGTTTGGTGTTTTGTCACCCTCGAATCGAAATGGTGCTCCGCCAATCCACTGATCGCTGGTCATAGTGGGGCACACGAAGCGTTCGATGTGTGAGATGACTCGCCGCGTTCCTTCGAAATGGCTGACGTAGGGCCAGCGGGCGGGGTTGTACATGGTGTCAGTCATGTCTCGCATTAACACAACATTTTTTCCATTCCTTGCCATTTGCCGCAGGCCAAAGGGGCGCCCCAGGACACACATGTTGGTGTGAACACCGGTCAGCACTACATTTTTGATCTTTTGCTGGTTCAGGATATTCCAGACCTCGTCACCACGGTCGCTGATGTAGTCTTTTTGTGAGTCGATGGTGATTCCAGCGTTTTGTCGTTGCCAGGGCATGTTGGGATTGCGTCCCATTTTGACCAGCTTTTTCGCCCACTCGGCATGCACCGACCTGTCATCGTCTTCACCACCGTCTGATTGATCAATCGGATAGGCGGCCTTTTCTTCTGCTGGAATCGCGGAACACCATGAATCAATGTCGGCTGGTTGATCCTTTGCGTGGGGGGCAGCGATTGCACGACGTCGAGCGGGATGTTCCTGATAGGCATCCATGCAGTCACTCGGTGCGTGTATGATTGTTACGCCTTTGCCCCGAGCAGATTTCAACACAGCATCAAGACGCGGCAGCAACTGCTGAAGGCGTGCAACAGCATTCGGACTGTGGTGATAGTCCCAGACATCGCATACGACGATTGCAGTTTCGTTTGGAGTCCATTTTTCATCGCGGTTGACCACGGTGAATTTGCTGGGATCACTCGATGTCGGACGTTGTAGCTTCAATGAAACTTCGAGCTGTGAGTCGTGTCGCGTGGGGGCTTCTGAGGGAACCGGTGCATCTGAAAGAACGTGGAATGCTGGTAACAAGGTAAAAGCCAAAGCGAGGGCAGCAAGCGGGTGTGCAAAGAAGAGGCCGAAGGCATGGATTGGCTTTTTCAGCATTGTTTTCTCTTTTGGTTATCTATGCAGGGGCGGGGAATGGCCTTTACCGGGGAAGCAATCCCATGTTTCACATGATAACAGTCGTGAAACAGTCGCTGTTCGTCTCACTTGTTGTGAAATCTCCGCTCAGCTCAAAACGGTCTAGCGATTAGTGGCGGGCACGTGTTAAAGACAAGCTCGCTGAGTCATTTTTTTGATTGAGGCTGCTTTTGACTGCTGACACCAATTCGTACCGCTACCGCCATTGGCCGTGCAATAACCTGTTTTGGGTTGCATGTGTCTTGGCTGTCACATGCACAGGGTGTGTCCGGCGGCGGATGACGGTTCGAACCAGTCCTCCGGGGGCAACTGTCTCCATTGATAATCAGGTGATCGGTACCAGCCCGGCTGCCACCAGTTTTGTGCATTATGGCACACGCGAATTTCGGATTGAAAAAGATGGATATCGCACCGAAGTGATTCGTCGGAAGATCAAGCCACCTTGGTACGAGTGGCCAGGAATCGATTTTTTCTCGGAAACATTGTGGCCCGGTGAACTGCGTGATGAGCGTATCATAGATGTGCAACTTGCACCAAAAGAGCTTGAGCCGGCGGAAGATTTGATGAATCGCGCTGATACACTACGTAATCAGTCCAAAGCCGGAATCATCACTGCACCTCCTTGATCTGTTGACCATGTCTAATTCAAGAGCGAGCGTTCTTTTCGCGCCCGTTTTGATTTTGGCGATCTTGTCGCCTTCCTTGCTTGGTTTTGATTGCCTCGCTTTCCGTGATGTGGCGTTTTTTTACACGCCCCTGTACGACTATGTCGCCGAACGCTGTAGCGAGGCGTGGCTGCCACTTTGGAATCCTCTGGATCAGACCGGGATGCCTCTGATTGGGGAAACGACATCAGCGGTGCTATATCCGCTGCGCTATCTGATATTTTCTCTGCCGATCTCGACTGAGTCAGCAATGGCTTGGTACGTAGCGGTGCATTTGATCATCGCATCCATATCGGCAAGATTGCTGGCTCGTTGGGCTGGATGCCGACCGTTCGGTGCCACGATCGCGTCGTTGTTGTACCCGCTGTCTGGGTCGGTTCTGTTCCTGTACACCAACCCGCCATTTTTGGTGGGGGCCGCGTGGTTGCCGCTTCCTTTGGGCGCAATGCTGCTGCCTCGGGTAGGCAACCGGCGGTTTCGAATCACTGTTGCCGGTTCAGCGATGGCAATGATGATTCTGGGTGGTGATCCGCAGTCAGCTTTGCATGTGATGCTTGTTGTTTCTGTTGTTGGGCTGGTGCGTCTCGCTAAGCGGTCGCAAGATCGAATCGATGGGTTTGTGTTGTTAGGTGTTCCCATGCTCGCCGCCATCCTGTCGGCACCTCAACTGGTGGCATCAATCAGTTGGAGCCAGCAGAGTGAACGACTGCAACCGGTGATGAGTGAATCGTGGATTGATCCGCCCCAGTTCAATGGGATGCGTTCACAGGCATTTCAATATTCATTGCCGCCGTGGCATATCGCTGAAATAGTGACCCCCAATGCGTTTGGATCCTTTATACCGATCAACCAACGGTTCAGTCGTTTGTGGGCAGGCGATGGGCGTGCGTGGACGCCTTCGATTTACATGGGTGTGGTGGCATTCCTTGCCTTGTGGATTCGATTGCGTTTTCGGCATGAACGCTTTTGCGGACCATGGTTGGCACTGTGTTGGATGTCGTTATTGTTAACGCT
>CAXGRW010000763.1:0-2814 GCA_964012125.1 uncultured Rhodopirellula sp. | reverse complement strand
GGCTCCGCTATCCTTCCGCCTTCGTAAATGCACCGTAGATATAGATTTAACGACATCCCATTCGGGCGAGAGTGATGACTAAGGCTAAAGGTAAGACCAAGATCAAAACGCACAAAGGCACGAAGAAGCGTTTTCGGCTTTCTGCTAAAGGCAAAGCGATGCATCGCAGCAGCGGAACAAGTCACTTGGCTCAAGCAATTTCCTCCAAGCGACGACGCAACCTGCGTGGAACCACGGCAGTCGATGGCTGCATGGAAAAGACCATCCACGCTGCGTTGAACGGAAACAGCTACTAACGGTGTCTCGACATCTTCACCTTCGGGTGTGAGAATGAGAGAACTGTGGCAACGCGCGGTCGACGAGCTCGCATGCTCTCGGTAAACAGACGAACGGTCACTTGGATTTTACCCAAGGGCCTACGTGACACAGCAAGACGTCGCGGAGTCAGACGTCGCAGATAAAGCGGTCCCCTTGAAGGATAGTTCCTTCAATTCAGCTGGGTAGAACTTCAGGGTTCACGTTCTTTGCGTGACGGTTCCTGGGACCTGAGTTGAAAAATCAATCAGTCAAATAAGCAACCTTCAAGTAATCCAAGACAGGTAAAGAACCATGCGTACCACAATCGGTTCGGCAAGACATAAGTCCAAGAAACGTCTCTTCAAGCGAGCCAAAGGTTATCGCGGTGGACGCGGAAAACTGACTCGTACTGTCAAAGAGACGTTGCTGCGAAGCGGTGCATATGCCTTCCGTGACCGTCGAGTCCGTAAGCGTGACTTCCGCAAACTTTGGATCACTCGAATCAATGCGGGTACACGTCAGCATGGCTTGCGATACAGCGAGTTCATTTATGGTTTGAAACTCGCCAACATCGAACTGGACCGCAAAACGCTTTCAGAGATGGCGATCCACGATGCGGCAGCCTTCAAAGACATTTGTGACAAGGTGAAGGAAACGCTCGCGGAATCCGCGACGGCGTAACTCATGTCGCTTCAGGACTTCTTATCGACCCTGGATGGTTTGGAAGAGGAGGCATCAGCGGCCTTCCAGAACGCTTCCGACTCCGACGCACTTGAGGTAGCACGCGTACGCTACCTTGGGCAGAAGAGCGGTGCACTTCGCGATGTGCAAAAGCGAATGGGGTCGATTGATAAAGCTGACCGCAAGACTGCGGGCATGCGTCTCAACCAGTTCAAGTTGAACGTTCAGACCACGTTCGATAGTGCAAAGGAACGATTGAGCGGTGTCGATTCAACTGGCGCTGATCCCACCTTCGATCCGAGTTTGCCCGGATCACGCCCGACCATTGGTCATGTCCACCCTGTGACCCAGACAATCACGCACCTGATGGAAATCATGGGGCGAATGGGCTTTGAGGCAGCAGAAGGTCCCGAGGTTGAAGACCCGTGGCATAACTTCGTCGCTCTTAATATCCCAGAAGATCATCCCGCGAGAGATCCACTCGATAACTTCTATCTCGCAACCGCGAAGAGTGGATCTGGCGACCGGACGCTGGAAGGCAGCCAACTTCTGCGTAGCCAGACGAGCACCGTCCAAATCCGCGTGATGGAGAACAAACAGCCTCCCGTACGCGTGATTTCACTCGGTAGGGTTTACCGGCCGGATGCTCCCGATGCGACGCACTTCCCGATGTTTCATCAGATGGAAGGTCTGCTGGTCGATAAGCATGTCACGATGGCAAATCTAAAGACCGTACTGCGAGTGTTTGCCACAAATTATCTGGGCGATGACGTCGAAATACGATTCCGACCATCTTTCTTTCCGTTCACGGAACCAAGTGTCGAGGTGGATTTTTATTGGAACGGTGCCTGGATCGAATTTGGGGGTGCGGGCATGGTTGACCCTGCCGTCTTTGAAGCGGTGGGATATGATCCTGAAGTCTACAGTGGATTCGCTTTTGGCCTCGGCGTAGAACGTCTATGCATGCGGCGACACGGCATCACCGATATTCGCGACCTGTACAGTGGCGATCTTCGATTTCTGCAACAGTTCTAGGCTGACCTGAAACGACCGCTCGCGATTCGGTCTGCGACGGTCAGGGCGGTAAATCCGAGTTCAATCCATCGAAGCGATGGTTCCGAACTCAAACATCCTTTCGAGCCTCGTCAGTTTAAAGACGTCCCGAACACTGGGGCAAACGTCGAGCAATTGAATTGTGACGCCCTGAGCACGAGCCTCGCTGTTTAGCCCAATGAGTTCGTTCAAACCCTCGCTTGTGATACGATCGATCTCTGACATATCGACGAACAGCGATGGTACTGAGCAGCCAGTGGCAGTTTCCTGCCCGAGTTCGGCCAAAATCCCCATGCACTCCGCAACAGCACCGGTCGCATTGAGGGTTTTGTGGGTCATAGATACCACCCGACACGTGCCACTGAACCCGGTCTTGCCAACTTCCACCTGACTCATGAATCCGCCCATTGTGCCTGTTTCGAGGACAGTAGCAGAGCGAGATCACGTGCTTCGCATTTCCTTGCGAGCACCCCGTCCTGCAGCAACAACATGCTAGCATTTAGCCCTTGAAACGACAACGTGGCACGCCGTCGCAGCCCGAGGGAAACTGCAAATCAGGGGATTCGCTGCAGATCAGTTTACGCAACCGTTAAATCACGGCTTCGAAGGCATCATTCAGCGTTTCGCTGCGGGCGGCAGCTGCTTCGCCTGCCCTCTTTGGGCAGTCAAAATGGTCAGGCGATTCTCCCCAAAGTACTCCGTCACCCGCCCCGTAATCTGCCACAAACTATCGAGCTCATCTTTCCTGATCGCCTGAACGATCCGTTGCAGCATCAGATTCTC
>CAXGRW010000762.1:0-2820 GCA_964012125.1 uncultured Rhodopirellula sp. | reverse complement strand
TTTGGGATCGGCGTTTCGGTTCACTGTCGATCTGGCCTGTGTCTTGTTGCCGGTTGCGACCGGTCTTCGATCAAACGCTCAAGAGTCGATTCAATGCGGTGACGTCTCCTGCGTTCTTTGGTGCTTCAGCCATTGGCTGAGCTGGGCCGATAGTTGCGATTTGAGTTCATCATGTTCTGTTGCTAGGGAAAGATCGTGTTGCTCCAGCGGATCGTTTTTTAGATCGAAGAGCTGCGTTTTTTTGATCAGTGGGTATTCGATCAATTTCCATTGGTCGGTGCGAATCATACGCTGGCTGTCACGGAAGTAGCCGACGGTAAAGTCGTAAATGCTAGGTGTCTGGCCACGCAGGACAGGTACCTGACTTCTGCCGTCGCACTGAACGGGTGGCAGTCCTGCGAGATCCAGCAGTGTGGGGAAAAGATCACGCAGGTAGGCATGACCTTTCAGTTTTTTTCCTTTCGGTATTCCCGGGCCTGCGAGAATCATGGGGACACGGATCGTGTGCTCGTACATGTTCTGTTTGCCACGCAGGCCGTGGCTGCCCATGGCCAGACCGTGGTCGCTACAAAACACGATCAAGGTTGATTCGGCTTGATCACTGTTATCGATAGCCGCGATGATCCGACCGATTTGCGAGTCCATGTGCGAGATGACTGCGTAGTAGGCAGCCAAGTCAGCCTGGACCAATTGCTTTGTGCGTGGAATCGGTAGCAGGGATTCGTCCCGACCTCCGCGATTTCCGTGATCAAACGGATGATCAGCTTGGAAGTTTTTTGGCGGCGGAATATGTGCAGGGTCATACAAGTTTTCAAAGCCCCGAGGGATCAGAAGCGGATCGTGTGGCGCCGTGAAGTTGACATGTAGCAGGTAGGGAGAGGTCGATGACTCAATCACATCAATCGCAGCGTCGGCAATGGTAGCGCTGATGCTAGGGGTCAGCCCCACGCCGAGTTCCGGAATCGGTTGGTCATTTTGGTTCCGAAAAATCCAGCCCTTGTATCCGGTGATTGGATGTCCGCGGTAGTCGGTCTGCGGCTTCCACCATTGGCCTCCTCCACCGGTGAAGAGTCCTCGGGTGGAGTGGTAGCCATGTTTTCCCGGACGACCGTCGTTATGCCATTTGCCACAGTACCAAGTGACGTATCCTGCTTCGTTGAATGGCTCGGGAAGTGTTTTCAAACTTGGGTCAAGCGTTCGGCCAAAGTCGAAAACCTGATTGCGGATACCCGTGCAGCCAGTCAGGATTTCTCCACGACTTGGGGTGCAAATCGGGTTGGCGCAGATCGCATCAAGGAACACGCTGCCGCGTTGTACCAGTTGGTCCAAGTGTGGTGTCCGGATGATGGGATTGCCCAACGCAGCAATGGTGTCCGGTCGTTGGTCGTCTGAGACGACAAGGACTACACTCGGGGGTTTCTGCCCGTTCGGGTAGTCAGCGAGGCAATTGTCAGCGACAGTGATTGCAAGCAATGCTAGAAGTCGTCTCATGTTCTCTTTTCCGTCTCGTGCTTTATCAGTGGTGACCAGAGTGCCTTTCCCCCCAACGATGTTTTACCTTGCCAGGGTGACTGTATGGGTTCGAGAGCTCTGCAGCGCGATGATTGTCGTAAATGGGCCAAGCGACACGCTATAACTTTAATCGATGATTTCACTGTCAGCGATTGGTTCACTGACGAGTGAATCTCTGGGATCAATTCAGCTAGCACCAACGACAAGGGCTTTCAAGCCACTGCGGGATTACCAACCAGTTGCAGGCAATTCCTCGTCTAGCATTGTTTCCATTAACAAGACAGCATTGGGAAACCAAGAAACGAGTTGTTCTTGTCACGCAAGAACAAAAAAATAAACCTGTGAGAAAGCTCCTTGTTACGATTCAGCAGCCGAGTACCATCTCAGACAGCAGCAATCGATTTCTCCAGCAGTTTCTTTGATGCTTTGACGCCTTGAATTGGCTTCAGTTTGCTGCCTTCCCATTCGATTGAAATGATCCCGCGGTAGTCCGCTGCTGCGATGATCTTCATCAGCCTTTCGTAGTCAAAGTGCGGCTGATTGCCACTCTCGTCAAAACTGTGCATTTTGGCCGAAATGGTAACCGTGTACGGCATCATCGCTTTGGTGCCTTCGTACACGTTATTCTTTTGTTTGCCAAAGTCAGGCATCAGACGACAGTTTTCGTGTTTCAACTCATTCATGACGCTGGAAAGAAACGCACCTTTTGAACTTAACTCTGATGCGCCCGGCTCAATCGCGATCATGAGGTCTTTCTTGGCAGCAGCATCAGCAAGCGGTTTCAATGCTTCGACACATGGAGCGACACCTGCCGCTGCATCCTTACCGGGGGCTTTCAGGAATACACGCAGGAAATCAGCTCCGAGAACGTGAGCCCGCTCAATCGAGGGGAGAATCGTCTTCAAACTCTGCTCTCGGTTGCTTGGGTTGGCATCGAGGGCTCCGGTCATCAACAGAAAAATCTCCGTGCCAGCTTTCTCGCTTCGACCTCTGAGTTGTTCAAGATACTTAAGGTCACCCTGTTTCCCATTAAGACCGCCTTCCCATAGATCGATATGATCGATGCCAAAGTTCTCCAGCGTGAAAGCGGGATAGTCGAGCGGATCAAGTGACTTGTCACGGATCAAAGCCCGTAATGAATATTGTGAAAGGCCGATTGTATATGGCGACTTTTCGTCCTTTGCCGAGGCACGCCGAGCGTTGATGCCAGTGGTTGCCATGAGCGCAACTGTTCCGGTTGTCTGAATGAATTTGCGACGTGATTGCAACACAGGGAAACTCCAAGTAAAGGGTAATCGAGTCAAGATG
>CAXGRW010000761.1:0-2823 GCA_964012125.1 uncultured Rhodopirellula sp. | reverse complement strand
AACCAGCCTCTTCTGTGGCGTGGGGGATCAGCGAGCCGCAAGCGTGCAGTGAATGCCCTGTGACGGAACAGTGAGTGCCCAGTAACCGCACAGTGAGTGTCCAGTGACGCAACAGTGAGAACGTTCATGCCTGCCGCTCACCGCTGCACATCAAAGTTGCTTGATTCGCAGTCGCCGATACTCGAGTTGCCCACGATCCCCCTCAAGGCCAATCGGTCCTGACTCAGGAATCTTCAGAGCCTCTTCGATCACCTCGCCGTTACACGTACAGTGTGCAACCGAATCTTTGACGGTAACCACAAGTTCATTCCAACCACCTGAGCGAAAGCCTTTCAAACTCTTGTACGGCCCTGCAAGCGGGAAATCGCGACACTGCAACTGCGGGCCCCTGAGGAAAACCCCGCTATCAGCATTGGGTGTAGCACGGAACTCGAGCTTCAGTACAAAATCGCCCGAGAATTCATCAGTGGTCCATAATTGCTGGATAGCCCTGCCCTGGGCAGGAGTCGTAACCACCAGCCTGCCGTTGATTGCAGCGTATCGTCCATCGGGTGAACTCGCCTCTCCTTCAAATTCGACAGGCTGATCGACCAAGGGCCACGCGGGAGCATTCTCAGGATCACGTCCCAACCAGCGTTCCCTGCCTTTTCTCATTTTATCGCTGGTTCGCCGGTACCCCCAACCGGTCAGGTCTTTGCCATTGAACAACGACGTATAGCCAGCCTCGAGATCCTGAGCCGGAGCATTCTTATCCACAAAACCATGGGTGGCGAGAACTGGCCAAATCGCTGCCAACCACTTCTCGTAGCCGACCCGATTGGGATGAAGCAGATCTGGAAATTCCGACTTTTTTGCGTCACCCTGTTCATTGGCGAACAAGGCCCATGTATCGACGATCGTTACCTGCTGATTCCCTTTGAACTCCGCTGACATCAATCGGTTGATCTCTTGTATCTGCTCACTTGGACGCTTTTTGGATGCACTGCTTGGAAAAACCAGACACAACACGATTGGCATCTTCGGGTCGTAATCTTCCAGTGCCTTCGCGATCAAACCCACATTAGCTGCAATGGTTGATGGTTCAGCATTCTCTTCTAGATCATTGGTACCCATCAGCATCACAACCGCCTCAGGTTCCAGATCGAGAACGTCCTCCTGTAAACGGATCAGCATGCCACGAGTGGTGTCACCCGAAATTCCGCGGTTCGCGACGGTTAGGTCTTTGAAGTCCCCCCGGAAATCATCGCCCCATCCCTGGGTGATCGAGTCACCTAAAAACACCACCGCATGTTTTTCATCTCCCGCCCGCTTTGCGAATTCTGCACGTCGGTTCTTCCAAAGATTGGTGAACCAACCGTACCGACGAATGGGGCCCGCACCCGGCAAACCTTCATCAGTAGCAGGCAAGGAAAAGTCAGCGGTCTGGTCCTGTGCCAGCACGGGCTGACCCAAAGCGATGGGACCGAAAACGACTAGCAGCAACAGACCCAGCAAATGACACTTCATGCTCATCAACCTCAACTTTAATCGGCCTTGGAAAGGAATTTCATTCGATCGCGAACCCACACAGGGGCAAATCACGTCAAGAAGCAAACGACACGCAGCCTGCCTCGACCGGAAACACTTCATCAGATAGCAAAGCAACGGTCTGCCACTTAGCAAGAGAATGAATCGAGCGTGCATTAAAAACGGGGCGGCGTCGGATTGACGCGCCCCGTTCACGAATCATAACTGCCAGTGGCAAACAGAATCAGCCTTCGGTCACTTCAGCCTCGCGGGCCTTGGCCATTTCCGTCGCTTGAGTCTCGTACTTCTTTGTCAGCTCTTGAACGTCATCCTTGATTTTGTCTCGATCATCTTCACTGATGTCCTTGGATTTCTCTTCGCCATCAGCGGCTTTGTTTGCATCTCTACGAATGTTTCGCAAAGACACCTTGGAGTCTTCTGCAAGTTCTTTGACCCGCGATACCATCTTTTTTCTTACTTCGGTCGAGAGAGCGGGCACGTTCAAGCGAATGATTCTTCCGTCATTCTGCGGATTCAAACCAAGATCCCCTGCCACAATCGCCTTTTCGATTTCTTTAATCGTAGTCGCATCGTAAGGCCGGATCACGATTTGCTGTGGTTCGGGAGTCCCTACCGACGCAAGTTGTTTGAGCGGTTGCATTGATCCATAAACTTCAACCCTGATTGAATCCACAAGTCCGGGCGTTGCTCTTCCGGTCCGGATTCCAGAAAGGCTGTCACCGAGGTGTGCGATGGCTTTTTCCATACGCTCTTCGGCATCCATCAAGATTTCATCGGCAGGCATATTCGCGTCCTTGGGTTAAAGACCTAGTGATAAGGTTTAGATTTTTAGTTGATTGGCAGTGAAAGGCAAACAGTGAAAGTCAACTCGTCCGGTATCAAGATACAGCAGGACCGATCCACGTGCCCACGTTGTCGCCCGACACCGCTTTGACAATGTTCCCGTCTTTTTTGAAATTGAACACGAGGATTGGTTTTTCGTGTTCCTGACAAAGAGCGATTGCTGTCGCGTCCATCACCTTCAAGTTTTTGCTGACCACATCGGCATACGTGAGCGAGTCATACAGTACCGCATGCGGATTTTTCTCTGGGTCATCACTGTAAACACCATCCACACGAGTAGCTTTGAGAACCACATCAGCTTCAAGTTCCAGTGCACGCTGGGCCGCCGCGGTATCGGTGGTCACAAACGGGTTGCCGATTCCGCCGGAAAGAATCACGATTCGCCCCTTTTCCAGATGGCGAATGGCGCGGCGGCGAATAAACGACTCCGCAATTTTGTCCATCGGGATCGCC
>CAXGRW010000760.1:0-2838 GCA_964012125.1 uncultured Rhodopirellula sp. | reverse complement strand
ACCGTACTTGAGCATCAGCCGCTTGATCGGTGGCAAACCAAAGCGTTGAACGAATCCAACCCTGCGAAGCAGGTGGTTGCTCTACTTGCCCTTTCCCGCGCTGCAGGGGTTTGTCCTCAGCACAGGAAAGGCAAGACAGTTGAGGTTGATACTGGATTGCGCGATGAGATGTTGTCCGCGATGATTAACATCGATCCATCAAAACTGACGGAACAACAACAGCAGACGATGGTCCGCGGTGTGCAAATTATCTTGAATCGATTTGGTATGCCGGATGCCGACGCGGTTGACCAGTTGTGTGGACGATTGGAGCCGCTGTTTCCCGCTAAGTCCGCTGAGTCGAACTGGTTGCTGTGCGAGACACTTGCCTATCTGCAGTCGTCAGCGGTTGCCCCAGTGGCAATGGAGTTGATCGCCAACGCGCCGACACAGGAAGAGCAAATGCAGTACGCACGCTCGATTCGCATGCTGAAAGAAGGGTGGACGCCTGACCTGCAAAATGCTTATTTCGAGTGGTTCCTGAAGGCGGCGAACTATCGAGGCGGAGCAAGTTTCGCGAAGTTCATTCAGTTCATTCGTGATGATGCGGTTGCATCGCTTTCCGATGAACAAAAGCAGCAGATGTCTGAGCTGTTGGCCCGAAAGCCTGTTGTGAAATCTGCTTTGGAGAATCTCGGTGAGGTGTTCGTAGGGCGAACCCCGACCGAGTGGACGCTGGACGAGCTTTCCAAATCGGCCAAGACAGGTCTTGTGAAACGTGATTTTACAAATGGTAAAAAAATGTTCGCTGCGTCGGGATGTTACGCATGTCACAGATTTGGGACACAGGGTGGAATGACGGGGCCTGATTTGACTTCCGCAGGGCGGCGTTACTCGCCGCACGATTTGCTGGACCAGGTCGTTCATCCGAGCAAAGTGATTAACGAGCAGTTCTCCGCTGTCAAAGTGTTGACGCTTGATGGTGCAGTTCACACCGGGGTGGTTGTCAATCTGAATGGCGACAGCATGACTTTGAACACCGATTTGACGGACCCCAATAAACGAGTTGGGATCGACCGCAAGGAAATCGATCTGCTTGAGGTCTCGGAAGTTTCAGCCATGCCATCCGGTTTGCTGAACCCCATGACCCAAGATGAGGTACTCGATCTGGTTGCTTATCTACTGAGTGGCGGCGACGAGTCCCATCGGTATTTTTCGAAGTAATCGCCAAACACCCCTTTTGCGTCCCCGCCTGATTAGGCGGCAGAGTGGGTAGGTGATTGAGACGCTGAGAATGCTGCGTTTTTAGAAGGAATTTTCCCCCGACATCCTCGCTGCGGCGAGGGTGCTGTTGGGGGTTAGGGAGGATCGCTTCGAGGCGTTAAGCTACAGGCGTTCGGGGGTACTTTCCGCTGTCACTCGTCCTCATGGTTCACGCCCTATGTTGCAACTCGCCAATCTAGACCGCTGTACGAAATCGTTGGCTCGCTTACTGGTTTTAACACTTGTGGCTACCCAGTGGGTTCACGCGGATGACAACCGTGAACAAAGTGTTGCACAAGAGCTCACAAGGGTCTTTATCTTCGCTGGCCAGTCCAACATGGTCGGGTCGGACTCCAAGGTTGCTGACATTGAACGGTTTCCGCCGTTCAGTGGCTACGGCGAACTGCAACCGGAGGTGAAGTTTGCGTACTGCATTGGGCGAGAAAATAAATTCCGATCGGATGGCTGGGCTGCACTAGGGCCGGTAAACAATGTGGTCGGCCCAGAACTCAGTTTTGTCAGGGCGGTCAGTGCTGAGAGCGATTCACCGATTGCGATCATTAAATGCGCCGCAGGAGGAACGCACCTTGGTGGCGATTGGAATCCCGATAACCCTGAGGGATTTAAAATGTATCCGCTGGCGCTTGAATTGGTACGCGACTCGTTGCAGAGACTCACGGATGCAGGCGTCAAATACCGGGTGGAGGGGTTCATGTGGCATCAGGGTGAGAACGACATGTTCAACGAAACCTACATGGCAGAATACGGGAAAAACCTGAAGCGATTCTTTGCATGCTGGCGACGCGATTTGGGGCTCCCTGATTTGAAGTTTTACGTTGGCGAATTGTGCACCAAGACGATTTGGGGAATGGATCTGCGGCCAAGGATGTATGCAATCAGTGTGGGGCAAAAGGCAGTCACCGACAGTGACGTCAATGCGGAATACGTTCCGACGTCTCATGTGGGCGTCGAAATTGGGTCGGGTGTGGGACTGCATTACCACTATGGAACACTGGGTCAATTAGAGCATGGTGTCAATTATGCGAACGCATATCTAAGGACAATGGGTAAACAGAAAGGTGCTGTCCAGCAACTCAAGAGCTGGCCTTACGAGAGCAAAACCAAAGTCAAGCTTTATGTGCTCGCAGGTCACCGAAACATGGAGGGGGAGCGTGCGTTTGTTCAGGACCTGACGACACGAAACCCCGAGCTTCTGAATGCGGATTCAAGCATCGCCTACAAGTACAACATGGCAGGAGGGCAGCGTGTTTCCAAAGGGTGGGGACCGCTCAGGCCTGCGGGTTTGTATGACACGTTTGGGCCTGAGCTGAGTTTCGCCAAAGCGATGCAAGCGAGAGGGCGTGATGACTTCGCAATTGCGAAATTTACTCACAGTGGCAGTCAAATGAATGATTGGACACCTACGGGCAGCATTGCCAAATCTCGCAACTTGTATCCGAAGTTCATCGAGTTTGTGAAGGATTCAGTACGTGAACTGGAAGAGAAGGGAAATGAGGTGGAGCTGGCTGGAATTCTGTATCATGTGGGCGAAAATGATATGTCAATGCCATCGTACCGGCGTGATGCCGCAGGGTG
>CAXGRW010000759.1:0-2839 GCA_964012125.1 uncultured Rhodopirellula sp. | reverse complement strand
TTGCTGACGGTGCTGTCCTGGATCTCGGTTTATCAAGTGATCAATTGGCTGATCCGCATCGTGGTTTCAGTTTCAACCGGGCGTCCGCTGAACTGGATCTTCGATTTGATCCTGAGTCGGGGCAATCGGCAGCCCAATGGCTGGCGTGGAATAAGGAAGCCGAAATCGCCAATGCGATTTATCGATACGGCGAAGAGCGATACAGTCGACGGATTGCTCGTGAAATCGTTGGCAGACGACGTCGCGAAGCCAGTGTAAAAACAGTTGAAGATTTGGTTGACGTCTGCAAACGCTGCGTGCCTCGCAGTAAAAACCATGACATCCACCCGGCAACTCGGACTTTCCAGGCTCTGCGAATTGTCGTGAACGATGAACTGGGGGCTCTCGAACGCACCCTGCAGTCAGCGCCCAACTGGATCTCTGAGCACGGTCGCTTAGCCATCATCAGCTTTCACTCCCTCGAAGACCGCATTGTTAAAAATGCTTTCCGCGATGACCCGAGATGGAATGTGCTGACAAAGAAACCTCTGCGTCCTAGCGAAGAGGAAATACAGCAAAACCCTCGCAGCCGAAGCGCGAAGCTGCGAGTCGCGGAACGAGTATCCCACGCAGAATCAGGGAACGCTGGCAGCTGAAAATTCATGGACGGAAACGTGTCGAATTCAAGCCTGCATGCCCAGCTTGAAATCTCAATGGACTCGCGCCGTGATTCACAAGTAATCAATGAATAAGTCCGAACCTTCGCGGAAACGGCGATGACTCTCCAGTGTTACACTGAGTGCACGCACGCTAACGCCATGCGTCTTGAAAGTCATTCATTGGACGCTTTGTGAGTTACTACCATCCTGAACGAGAAATCAAAATCTTCGGTGACACGGAAAGCATCCGGCTACCAATTCGCCATCGCCAACAGAATTGAGTTCTTGAACGCGGAGCACTGGGACAAAGTGACCGCTGAGTCGCCAGTGTTCCTGAGTCGGCGGTACTTGAGCTCCGCTCAGGATGAGTTCTCCAAGGACATTGTTCGTAACTTTGCCTCGTCTATGACAACAATGCACCCGTCGCGGCAATCGCGACACAGACATTTGATGTCGTGGGAACCCAGCTGGTTGGTTCAGATTCAACAGCAACGCCGAATCTGCCGGAGCAATGGAAGCGTAAATCCCTGTCACTTCTGAAACACCGACTCATGATATGCGGCAATGTTCACACTTGGGGTCCGCATGGCGTAGCAATCCCAGAAACCGGGGATCAAAAAGGCGGGGATCAACAGGGTAGCGATCAACAGCGGATTTGGCACGGCGTCGCTGATTGTCTTTACCGAATCCGACGCGCCGATCGACTCCATGGCCAAGTTGTCTACGTGATCATTAAAGATTTAGTTGAATCTGATCGTTTGGATGCGTCGGCATTAGAACCGTTTCGCTACCGATCGCTGGAAACTGAGCCGAATATGGTCCTTTCGCTAAGTCCACAGTGGCTAACCATGGACGACTATCTGGACAGTCTGACAAAACGCTACCGGGCTGCAGCGAAGAAAGTCAGGAAACCGTTCGAATCGACAAGTCTTACCGTAACACCGATTCGAGACATTCGAAGCGAAGCAGGTCGAATCCTGGAACTGTACAAAGCCGTTGCCGCTAAGGCCGATGTCTGTTTGTTTGAATTGAGCAGCACGACACTTCCACGAATTGCCGAGTCCTTAGGTGATATTTTTGTGACGATTGGGATCCGTGAAAATGGCTTGTTGATTGGATTTGTGACCGTTGTCCGCGATGGCGAAACGGCAATCGGGTTCTACTTGGGAATGGACTACGAAGCAAATGCACGCCTGCCTGTCTACCACGCGTTGCTGTTGGCTGTAGTCGAGCAAGCCATAAGCTGGCGCTGCAAAAACATTTCTTTTGGACGAACAGCGTTGGAAGCGAAGAGTCGCTTGGGTTGCAAACCCGAAACCACTCACGTTTGGGTCAGGCATCGTGCGCCTCTCGTCAACTTTGTCGTCCAGCAAATACTCAAGAATGTCGATCACGACGAACCACCAGAGCGAAATCCATTCAAGAGCGAGAATTGAATGCGTTGTGATACCAGCGGAATTTGTTCGGATCATGATCGAAACTAGAGCAAATGCTCAGTGAGCTGATCCTGCCGTCTGATCGTCAAGACAGACGCTGCAGTGGTTGCAGGCAACTCGGCAGCTGCTCAATGTGCGTCGACCGTTGCCATCACTGCAAGCCAGTCTCAGGGCGAACCCGGAACGCAATCAGTCGCGATAAACCGGATAGTATCCGTCATAGTAGGGCGCCACAGGATAAGGCGTTCCCGGACCGGAAGGGTAGGGATTGAATGGACTCGGTTGTGGAGTCGGACGGTATCGACCGCGATTTCCCTGATTGTTTGGCAATCGTTGCCGGGGATCATTACGCTGCCCCGGGTAATTTGTGCCGGCAGAACCAGCAGCAGGATTTCGAGGCTGCCCCGCTTGCTCACCTTCGGCTCGACCGCTTCTCAGCCCACGACGACTGCCGAGCGAACCTTGCTCTCTTGCACGCAACAATTCGCCCTCAGGAATAATGCCATCCACAGGCATGCCAACACCATCGCGGTTGGGAACGGCTGACATGGTCGCTGCTGGTGGCAGCAAGCCATCACCGGGTACTTCACCGCCGCCCATGGCTGGAACTCTACCTCCGGGAACCGAACCACCTCGAGGTGATGTGATTGGGTAACGGCCACCAGGATCCACACCAGCACCTCGATAAGGATCGTAAGGCGTGGGGCCGTAGGGACCGTAATAGCCACCTCCCAAATTCAAACCAGCATAAGGCGGCCCCCAATT
>CAXGRW010000758.1:0-2844 GCA_964012125.1 uncultured Rhodopirellula sp. | reverse complement strand
AGTGAGGTGGGGCGACTCGACTTGGCAAGCCAGGGCCTCAAACTCGCATCCGAAGATATCTTCAATGCTGATCGGACCTGTCTTATTGATGGCATCTGCAAGGTCAATGGCTGTACCGGTTCCTTTGTTTCGTCCCGTGGCTTAATCATCACCAACCATCACTGTGCATATCGGGCGATACAAAGCTCAAGCACCACAACGAACGACTATTTGCGTGATGGTTTCATCGCCAAAACCTTGGGAGCAGAAATACCGGCCAAAGGTTACACCGTTCGGATCACCGAATCTTTCGAGGACATTTCAGCCGATGTACTCTCCGCAATCAAACCGAAGATGAGTTACACGGAGCGAACCAAAGCGATCGACCAGCGGCAAAAAGAACTAGAGAAATCTGCTGAACAAAAACATCCGGGTCAGCGTGCGGAGGTAGCCGAGATGTTTGCCGGCAAAACTTACGTGCTCTTCATTTACACCTACATCCAGGACGTCCGTTTGGTTTTTGCCCCGCCCGCTTCTGTCGGTAACTTTGGAGGTGAAGTTGATAACTGGGAATGGCCCCGCCACACAGGTGACTTTTCCTTCATGCGGGCCTACGTTGCCCCCGATGGCTCAAGCGCCGAGTACGCCAAGGACAATGTGCCTTACCAACCAAAGCGTTTTATCCAGGTTGACCCCAAGGGAGTAGACGAAGGTGATTATGTAATGCTGATTGGTTACCCCGGACGCACTGCCAGACACAAAACAGCGAGCTTTCTGGAGTACGAGCAGGACGTGCGACTGCCCTACATCGTTGACCTTTATCAATGGCAGATCGAGCAAATGCAGCAGGCCGGTAAACTCGATCGTGCGATCGCACTTAAACTTTCATCACGGATGAAGGGATTGGCCAACGTTGAGAAACGCTCGCGTGGTCAGCTCAAAGGACTTGTGCGGAAAAACATCGTGGGCACGAGGACAGACACCGAGTCGGAATTGCAAGCGTTCATCAACTCCGATGCTGATCGCCGGAATAAATACGGCAACTTGTTAAGTGAAATTGCTGCCGTCTACACAGGAATGCGGTCAGCCCAGCACGAATTGGATGTGCAGAGCCTTCGCTCGGCAAGCCAACTGATGTCTTTTGCTTTCACCCTCTACGACAGCGCGGTTGAGCGTCAAAAACCAGACTTGGAACGTGAAACGCCCTACATGGACCGGAACATTGATCTAACGAGGCGCCGGTTGATGCTTGCCGTGAAAGACTACCACGCGCCAACAGACCGCATCATTGCAACGGAACTGCATCAACGCATCAGGGCCCACGGCGAGAAGACAAAGGACCTCGCCGCCTTGTTACCTGCTGAGGACGAACTCGGCGTGTTCTATGACAAAACAAGGCTTGGTGACCCGGATTTCACTCAAAGTTGTCTTGAAAAAACACCTGAACAGTTGGCAGCGCTCAACGATCCGGCTCTTTCTGCGATCATTAAGCTCTACCCCAAATATCTACAACTGCGTGAGCAATCCAAGTCGCGTGCGGGCAAACTCGATCAACTCTATGGCAACCTTGTGACCGTCAAACAAGAATTTCTGCAGCAAAAATTTGTACCTGATGCAAATGCCACACTGCGACTCACTTACGGCCACATCAAAGGCTATTCCCCAGAGGATGCTGTCTACAAATCGCCCATCACAACCTTGGGCGGAGCTGTCGCCAAGGCCACTGGTGTGGAGCCTTTCGTTCTGCCGCGTGCCATCATTGAAAAGCACAAGGCGAGAGACTTTGGGCAGTTCATGCATCCTCAGTTAAATGATGTGCCAACTGCAATCCTTTACGACACGGATACGACCGGCGGTAATTCTGGGAGTCCAATACTGAGTGGTGACGGCAAGCTGGTCGGAGTTAATTTTGATCGTGCTTTTGAGGCGACCATTAACGATTTTGCTTGGAATGAATCCTACAGTCGCTCGATTGGCGTTGATATCCGCTATGCGTTGTGGATCACCGGAAAGGTGTTCGGCGCCAATCATCTGCTGAAAGAAATGGGTGTTCAGTGACGAACGGCTTGCCACTCCAAAAACGTAAACCCGCACACTGACAGTTGAACATCGACTCGATGCCCAGGAACCTGTGTTGCATCGAGCCGCGTTACAAGAACGCCAAAACGATCTTAAAACGCTAAACGCACATCGATCGACAGCTTTTATTTCTGGAGGTTTCGTGGTTACTTATCGCTCATTATTCGGATCGGTAGTTTTGTCCTTCTCCCGATCCTAGCGTCTCGCCCCTAGCCAACCTCCCGCGTGCTGCCGTCGCATTCAACAACCTCTTCCCAAACCTCTTTTGGAAAATTTCTTTGTCCGGATTATTGGCAAGCATGCCCATATAGACACATGGATTTGACAATCCAATCAAATGCGGTGGTGAGCATGGTAAGAATCGATTCGCCAGCAATATTTTTCCTGTTCGTGTACTTCAGGCAACCATGTCCAGCAGTTTGTAAATTCCGGGCACCTTTTTGTCTTTACCAGTTCCATCTTGCGTCTATGTAGGTGGGAAACAACCAACTCCCTTGTGTGACGTTTCTAATGCATGCGGAAAGTTCTTTCTAGGCAAGACGCCCGATCAAGATCCACTCATTCACCATGGTGCAAGTCTGTGGTAGGAGTTCTATGAAGAGATTCCAACCTCTGTTTTCGCAGGTCGTCCACGGCGTGCTCTAGCCTTGTGGAACATCTGCCTTGTGTTCAGACTGAACAACGGAACGCCGATCAAGGTAACAAAGAGCAAGAAGCGTTCAGGCTCCCTCCTCCACAACACGACTCCGAATCGACAAATCGCACGGCCTCCTGCGGACGGTTTTG
>CAXGRW010000757.1:0-2844 GCA_964012125.1 uncultured Rhodopirellula sp. | reverse complement strand
AGCTTGTAGCGTTGATCACGTACGACGCGGTCTTTGGCGTATTGTGTGAAGGTCCAAGGACGTGTCCAAGAATCATCATTTTGCTCTCTGAGGATATCAGCAAAGCTTTCACCATCGATCGTCAGATTAGCCGGAATGGTGGCGTTGCCGAGGTCGGCAAGGGTGGGAAGTATGTCAGCAGCATTCAATAACGCATCGCTTTGAACGGCTTTCGTGATCCAACCCGGACAATTCACAATCAATGGCATATTGATGCCACGTTCGGTCAATGAATAGATGCCCTCGTCGGAGATCCTTCCGTTCCTCATGCCACCCAGACTTTCTGGCATTCCTTGATCTGAGCCATTGTCGGTGCCGTTATCAGTCGCAATGAAAATCAGAGTGTTGTCCCTTAGCCCCAGTGCAGTGATCGCCTGAGTGAGGCGACCAATCAGGTGGTCCGCATAATGAACCATGCCAGCAAACTTTTCTCTGACTGATGCGTTTTTGTCAGTTGTATGTGGAGTGGTTGTGACTGGGATGTGCGTCAGGATTGCCGACTGATAAAGCAGGAACGGTTCATCTCTGTGCTGTTTCATGAACTCAATTGAATGATCTGTAAAGACATCAGGTCCAAATTTGCCGTTGGCATCGATTTTCTGACCGTTGCGTATCACATAGGGATCCCAGTAACGCTTTTTATGGCCCGGTAATCCGGGTTTAGCTTCCGGCCAAATGCAGTGATCCTCGAAACCATGGTCCGCTAAGGCATTCTGCTGGCCTGGTGCGAACAAATCATTGATCTGCCACTTGCCAGATATACAAGTCTTGTAGCCCGCGTCTCGCATCAGTTTTGCAAAACTGATTTCGCGGTTCCAATCCAAAAATCCACCACCGTAAATCGCTGAGTCGTGATGTGTGTGCCAGCCTGTTCGAAATGGATACCGCCCTGTTAACAACATGGTTCGAGTGGTGCTGCAAACCGGTGTGACATAGAAATTTCGAAACTTCATGCCTGTTGCGCACAGTTGATCGATGTTGGGGGTTTGGTTTTCCTGGCTGCCGTAGCTTCTCAGCCAGTCTTTTCCCACGTTGTCGAGCAGAATGAAAACGATATTGGGGCGTTGCTGCTTTTGTGATGATTCTTCAGCCAAGACTGGGCAGGTGGCCAGAAGTGTGATTGTGATTGTCGCGACAAGTCGATTCATCGGGATGATATCCATCGAGAGTTGCAGTGGCATTTTCAGGCAGTTCTTGCGTCAACCGGTGCCGGGATCAGAAATAGCGTATTGTAGATTGAGATCACATCGAGTGAGTTCCAGTCCAGTCCACATTCGCGTCAGGGTTCTCACGGGCTGGAAGCCGTAGTCGTGTGCTAATTCGATAGCGTCGCGATTTGGGTGAGGGATGTCCCAGAACGTAGTGCGGTTCGTGGATGCCAACAGATTATCGAGGATGTGTCTTGCCGTTTGAGGGCTGGAAGCTATGACAGGGCCGACATAACTAGCCAAATATCCTTCACGCACCATGCCGCAACCTTCCCGATAGCGCGTGACGCGCGAATGATTCGCCAGCCGATTTAACCACTGACCGCGAGCGACACCAAATGCTGCTTTGTCGAGATCCAAGTTCCATCCTGGATCGGACTCAGGTACTACCGCCGTGCTGTGGTCATCTTGGTCATTCCCTTCTCGTTGCCAGCGATGGAATGACCATTCGTCACGGAAACCTAATTGGCTGTAAACCAATTTTCCAGTAGGCGTAGCATCAAGTTTGATGCAGCGGATTTTTCTTGAATGTAAGTGCTCAAGACATGTTTTGATCAGTGCTTTTGCGATTCCTTGGCGGCGATATTCTTCGTGGACCAACATCATGCCAATCCATGCCAATTGAGTTCCATAGCAAGTGGTTGTGACCGTCCCAATGATTTTTTCGTGATCGCTAATTACAAAGCACGCAGTTGGCTCGTGCTCGATCAATCGTTGCCAGTCAGGTGCTAGTTGGTTCCAGCCCGAGGCGCGGCATAAATCCAGTGCTCCGGGGATATCAGTCGGTTGAAAAATCCTGATGTCGTGATTCACGTGATTTTTCTATTGAACGATGTTGGGTTTGGAAATGTGTGCAGACAACGCGATGAATCAACTGTGCAGTCAATCAGCTGAGGTCCATCCGCATGGCAGGGTCGTAGTCCAGTCCCGAATGAATCAACGTTGCATCATTTCGGAGGTAGTGAAAGGCAACTGCACGGCGAGAACTCTTGCTTTGGTTTGCTGCAGAAAAATGTGGTGTGTTGCCGTGGTGGAATGAAACACCACCGCTGGCGATCGGAGCCGGAATCATCTGCTTGAGATCAAACTGATCGGGTGCAATTTGTAAATTGTAAGGTTCGCCTTCAGGTGCAAAGTGTGGCAGTACTTCGGTTTGGTGGCGATCGCAGTAGTGAAGGCAACCATTGGTCAGCGTTGCATCGTCCAACGCCACCCAAACAGTTAATGTCGCATCAAGGCTGTCAGGTCCGAAATAGAAATTGTCCTGATGGATTGGCTTCGGGCTTCCCGCCTCTGGGGGCTTCATGAATACCTGGCTGAAAAACAGGTGACAGTCGGGACCAATCAGTTGATGAATCAGGGGGGTCAAGCATGCATGGGTGGCAAGATCGCGAAATGATTCACGATGGAATGCAGGGTGATCAAGCTTTCGTAGCAGTTTTGTGGTCTGTGTGTTGTGTTCAAGAAACCATTCTCGGTCTTCCGTCCCAAGTGCGGCGAGGAATTCCCTGCTCCAGATTGCTAAGTCATCGAGTACGGACTGAATGGTCGATGCATCAAAGAGGTGGTCAATGGTTACGTGTCCGGTTTGTTGGAA
>CAXGRW010000756.1:0-2845 GCA_964012125.1 uncultured Rhodopirellula sp. | reverse complement strand
AGGAACGCGTCCGCAAACTTGGACTGTGATGCAACTTTCATGATCAGAAAATGCTGATCCAGCAAGTTCCGTACACTCTCCCGCTCACGCATGAAGTCAGCCAAGCGCCCGCACCAATTACACCAATCTCCACCCACCTGCAGAAGAATCCGCTTCTCACCCTGCTGGGCTTTGCTGATCGTCATGATCAAATCAGCTGCAGGATCTCGATCCCCATCATATTCAGCGACTGTGTAGAACATTGGAACGTCTAACTCAGCACCCGACTGCTCATTGCTAACGATATCAATTCCGTCTAACGCCTCAGACACACTTGGCGCTCCCTCATTGGAACCACCTGCTGCCCCTGTTTCATCAAGAACACCGGAACCGCGACTCGCAACTTCCACCGGTGCCGCGGATTGCTCCGCAGCAGACACTTCTCCATCCTCACCGGATTCACTTCGACCACTACAGCCTGCCACGCTACTTGCGAGCACGCACACCAACACTAAACAGATACGCTTCCGCCTATCCGACAACCTTAAACCCAACGTACACGACAGCAACATGACCAACGACTTTCATTTCTTGTAACGCTTTAACCATCAGTATCATGCACTAAATCCCTTCATCAAAACAGCCTTGCACAGACATTCACCTGCCTGCAGAGTCTATACCGCATAAGGCCATCAAACGATTACCAGGTGCTCTTTTGCTATGAGCGGTCATCCTGACTTCTTGAGCACAAGCACGTCCATCTTGCCCCCTGAGATCACCAACATGTGCTTCGCGGTCGCGAGTCGGCACCAACACGTACGTCACGGCAAAACTCCTTGCAGGAAAGGGCAACGAACAAAAACCGTTGAAACAGAGCATGGAGGACCCACAAACAACAGTCAAACTGGCGGCGAATCTCATCTAACAAACGCTTACCATTCTAAGCCTGACACGCACAAAGCTGACCAGCCAATTTTGAACATCCATCATTGTCTGCAATCCCTGATGAAAATTCGAAGCTAACGCCAGACATTGCATTAGCGGTGGCCGCCACTTCGCAATTATAAAATCCTCTTCCGTATTCACTAGCTGTTTAAATCGCAAACACAATTCTTCCAGCCGTCGAAACGCCTTGCCATACTGACCACGATGACAAAACGCGGAACCAAAGTAGCACCGCATATAGTTGACACTAGGCTGCGGTACAGCGTCGTGCGGATTTTGGCATTGAATCGTAATCAACAACGCGTGTTCCGTTGTTGCTCCTTCGTCAGCCTGCGTTGCAGAAGTGATGGCGTTGAACCGGTGCGCAGCATCATCACCGACGGCCGCCTCGTTGCATGAGCACTCTTCTCGCCACCAGCGGACGACGCCTCTCTCTCTGCAAAGAGTCTCTCGCTGAGCGACACCGTCTAAACCCCTCGGAAATCAACATTCCGCGAACTATGGTTCCAGCGTAAATTTCACCCGAAGTAACGCCACAGGAGTAAACTGTGTTTATGTCCAATAGGCAGCCCGCCCGCCGAAGCATTGCGATACGTTGATTACACAGTGATTCCCGGACAGCTCCTCGATTACACTATGTGACAGAGCAAAAGAACACCGAAAACCAAAATCAAATGGCGATCGTAGCGTCCACCACGATTCAGCTCTGAGCGTGCAACAAGAATCCGTGTGAGTCATGCGGACGCACAAACAAGTCGCTGAATCAGGGTAGCCAATCAGCGGGCGAGAACTGATGGGCATCAACAGACGGGACCGAACGGTCCTATGAAAAAGAAATCCCCAGCTTTTCAATCAGTCAGTGACCACAGCCGTCGAATCTTGTGCTCACCTCTTCGCTCGCTGACTTGATATGAATTGGCTTTGTTGAGCATGAAGAAGGGCCGAACCAAACTATTCGTCAAACACCAGCCAGCAACAGCGACACGCCGCCGAATGAACCGAACATCCTTAACGAAAAGACAGCAAACAAACCACCAGTGCCACCTCCACCGGACGCCACGAAACGCAAGCATGCCCTGAAACGCAAGCATGCCCTGAGGACCACTCTTGGTCCTTATATTGAGTTTCTCCTCTCGTTCACCCATGAACGATCAGGGTCGTAGCACGCTGGATTAAACTTGTGAAACGATATCCTCAGTCAGGTCTTCTGTCACCTCGGTCAGTTAATCCATTGCCTCGGTGAAAGCAGCGGTTTCAGAACGCTTTGCCGCAAGACTTTGACCACAGGTTGCAACTCAAGACTTGTGTTCCCTCTGGTAAATGCAGTGGTACCCCGCACGAATTACAGCACAGTGTCTCGATCATGATTAGTTTCCCCTCCTGTTTAGCTCACCACACGTAGCCTGCTCCAACAGCGGTGACGCGCAGTCAGTTTCTCACTGGTAACAGGCCCGAATCCGCTCAAGCAATCGCGCGACAGCATCTTGCTGCACCAGCACCCTCGAATCCCCCCCGCGTTTAGCTCTCAACAAACAACCTGCACTGCAGTTATGACATGAATCAGATCGTGTGGGGTTCATCAACCGGCTTTGCTTAGAACCGACGAAAAAAACGCCATAGCTCGTGCGACGCATCAAACCCCGCATTTTCCTTGTTTGGAATGGCATGCCTCATTTCACTTATTTTATAAAGCCAAACTTCGATACCATTGTTTCCACCGCGGTAATAACAAACGGTTGTTTTCGGCGTTAATTCCACAACCTCTTTCTCTGTCGCTCCCGCGAGCCCTGACCAGAACTTGATAATTTCTTCCTGGTTCGGCGCTCCACCCCATCCCCCGTGCGTGGACATACTACCATCGTATGGAACTACTTCGTCATACATTCCTGAAATCTGCAGAATCGGAACGGCCTTGCAAGTC
>CAXGRW010000755.1:0-2851 GCA_964012125.1 uncultured Rhodopirellula sp. | reverse complement strand
CAACGTCCCCGCCCTGACCAAACGGTTCAAAGCGATCGATGCGAACAGCGACGGCAAACTGCTACTGGATGAACTGAAAAAGCAAAGAAAATAGAACCGACAGGACGCCCCATCATCAGCTAATGCCCTGGCCCCCTGCAAGATGCCTGTCAAAGCTCAACGTGACCTTGCAAAACATGCCCTGTCCGATCGGGTATGGGCCGAGGCATAAGCCAACCTGAGGTTGCCAGAGCCTGCTTGTGACGTGACAGCCGTCGGTCGAAGATGGAACACCTTCAAGTCGATGCCATGCCTTGGCAACCACTTGCCCACTTTCAGACGGACATCGCCGAATTCGCAGGCGAAGTCATGCACCAGGAACCCGCAGGAAACGCAAAACACTCAGAAGCTGTCCGGAAACTGAAATCGAATGTAGCATCCGCGCTGAAACGCATGTTCGATACACTAGAATGGAAATCCCGGCAAAGTCACAGCAACAGCCATTATTCCACACCATGCACAACAGAAAAAAAATCTACAGCGTGTTCTATCGATTGACTCTCGCGGTGATAGTGGCGACGACATTCAATGCAACGTCATTATTGGCGTCCAATGATCCTGTGACGGGCCCAAAAACAGAGAACCAAATTGTCGTCCCCGAACACATAAGGGAGATCCTCGCGAGCCATTGTCTTGACTGCCACAGTCAAGGCGATGCAGAGGGGTCAGTCCAAGTCGACACAATCACAGATCTCGAATCAGACGCAAAACTGCAGTTACTCAACCGCATACAGGACCAACTATTCTTTGGACTGATGCCACCTGATGACGCCAATCAGCTCAATGCCGAAGATCGCGAGGTTCTCACAAAATGGATTCGTTCCACCTTGCGAAAACAGAATGCATCGGAACTTGACAAGAAGCTGAGCTATCCGGACTACGGTAATTACGTCAATCATCAAGCTTTGTTTAACGGAAAGCACTCACGGACCGCGTACACTCCGGCAAGACGCTGGCTGATCAGCCCTCGAATTTTCGAAGAACGAGTCGTCAATCTATTCGCTCTTGAAGGTCGCGACCTGACCAACGCCCGACAGAATGGTTTCTATGGAGTGACCAACCCCTTTGTATTACCTGACCAGTCGGGTGTCCGCGACTACGATCTGGGCACGCTTGGTGGTGGTACCCTGCTGGTGATGCTGGATAACGCGAAGTGGATCGCTGAAAAACAGATTGTGGCGGCACGCATCAAAAAGGGTGAGATTACACCCAACGACTTCCCTAACCCCAAAGATCGTTGGTACCCCAAAACCACACCGGAAACATTTGAAAACATCATTCTGAAAAATAGCGAGCCTACCAATGATGAGATTGTTGCCGCCATCAATACCCAGTTTGAAAGAGTGTTGCAGCGTGCACCCAGTGCATCTGAACTGGACAAGTACGTCGCGTTAACGGAATCTTCCATCGCACTGGCTGGAAACATCAACGGGTTGCGACAAATGCTTGTCAGTGTCCTGCTGGAATCCGAGTTTCTGTATCGCATTGAATTCGGCGGTGGCAAAACGGACGAGCACGGGCGACGCAAACTCACGCCACGTGAAGCAAGCTTCGCAATTGCATACGCACTGGGTGATCGCGGACCTGACCAACAACTACGAGACGCAGCAACCGCGGGAAAACTGCTTACGAAAGAAGACTACCACCGTGAAGTGACGCGTTTGCTTGAGGACGATTCGTATTATCGCGGAGCAATCGGCCATGCATGGGGCAGTCGTGACAAGATCCCACCCCGCCTGACCTCACACCCTCGGATTGTTCGCTTCTTTCGTGAGTTCTTTGGTTATCCTGCGGCACTCAAAATTTTCAAGGACCTGAAACGCAGTGATGGTTTTTACATCAACCCCGGTCGTGGCAGCAACCAGACCCCAGGGCATCTCGTGAACGAGGCAGATCGCGTCGTCGCTGGCATTGTTGAATCCGATAAGGATGTCTTCCACAACCTGCTAACCACTGACAAATTTTTTCTCTACCACAATCGAGACAACGAGTCAGGCAAACGTATGATTGAGGGTTGGCGTATAGCCTACGAGGTCCTGAAAGACACCAACTGGAAGGAGGATCCTGATGGGGTCGTGAAGGCACATGAAGAACTGATCAAAACACATCTCGATCGGCGCGGTATCACAGGGCGGAGCAAGGCACGCCACGACAATAGCCTGATCCGTTTGATGACGCACTTCGAACATACCTTTGGCAAAGGCAACCAGCCTTTCACGACCTTCCCATGGGCTCATGGTAATCACTATTGGCATTCGCCAATCTACAGTCTGCCACGAATGCCCGGTCGAGGCGGTTATGGCAACCAGGACAATTTCGACTATCAGCCTGTGCAACCCTTTGCGATGCCGGGCAGAAAAGGCATTTTGACTCACCCAGCCTGGCTGGTTGCACATTCAGGCAACTTTCAAACCGACCCCATCCGCCGTGGCCGTTGGATCCGCGAAAAGCTGTTGGCCGGTCGTGTGCCTGACGTCCCCATCACTGTCGACGCACAAGTCCCCGAGGATCCTCACAAGACGTTTCGCCAAAGGGTCGAAGCTGTTACCGAGCAAACAGAATGCTGGAAATGTCATCAGCACATGAATCCCTTGGGCATGCCGTTTGAAGGCTTTGATGACTTTGGCCGGATTCGAACCGTTGAAAGTCTGGAGCATCCAGAAAATCTGGTTCAACGCAATAACGGCAATGAATCAGACACCTACAAAACACTGCCAGTGGACACCTCTGGCCAACTGGACGGCACCTTTGACGAAGCTCTTGATGGCGAAGTGAGCGATGCGTTTGATTTAATTGACCGGCTTGCTCAATC
>CAXGRW010000754.1:0-2853 GCA_964012125.1 uncultured Rhodopirellula sp. | reverse complement strand
CCACTGAGTCCACGGCGTCTGCGTCGGCGATGTGAACGGGTTTTGAGGGAGGCGGTCGGTGTGGAAATTGACTTTCAGATTGAACGTGTGCTCAATTCGCTGCAACAGTTCGATGCGGCGGTGAGTGATGGGAAGCGATGGCGTCTGGCACCCTTGGAATCCCTGTCATGAGCTTGTCGTTGTGCGATCTGAAACCAGTGTCCCGCAAGGTTGGTGTTTGTCGGTTATGGCTCGCGGACGGCTTCGTCGACCTGAGGTAAATCTTCGAGCGTTTCGAGCCCGAATAGAACTAAGAATCTTTCTGTGGGGTGATAGTGAGGAATGGCACGTCCACCCTCGGGTGGCTTGATTCGTTCCATTCTCAGCAGTTGACGTCTCACAAGCTGGTTCAACAGGGGGCCACTTTCGCGTCCTCGTTGATCCTGAACTTTTTGGGCGGTGATGCCGGGTTGATACGCCACCAGCGAAAGTACTTCGATTGCAGTTTGGCTTAGCCGAGTCTCTCTGACCTTACCCAAAAACGATCGACGTACTGCTTCAACCTCGGGTGCGATGGACATGCGATAACCTTGTTCATCACGCATGATCCGCAGACCCTGATCAGCTTCTTTGTAGGATTCATTGAGTTGATCAATCAACAGAACGATTTCCTCGGGGGAAACATCTCGCATCAGTGATGCAAGGCGTTGCTCGGTGAATCGCTTGTTTTCAGGGTGTCCGACAAAAAGAGCCGCTTCAACGATTGCCTCCGGCGTGACAAGGGCTTCATCTTCGTCTGACTCTTCTTGTTCCTCATCTACGGTATCCGCTTCAGATATTCCATCCTCTGGGACGGCTTCTTCAGGTTGTGCAAAAGCTTCGGGATCATGCTCAGCAGCGACACGAGCATAAGCCGCACCGAGGTCATCCATTGAAAGTCCATCAAGGTCTTCTGCAAACTCGTCTGCGAGTTCATCGTTGGATTCACGGCCAGCATCATCCGAGCCAGCATCATCGGAGTTAGCCGGTTCGTCGTGGTCGGCTTGTTCCGGGCGTTCGTCGTCATCCATGGTGGCCTCCTGATCCTGCTCTGTGATGGTCTTAGCAACTTTGCCTTAGCACGGCTGACTTCAATGAGGTTGAATCAATGCGGAATGTTGCATGAGAAGTGAATCGGCAGGCAACATTCCATTCATGGGGTAGAGCTGCCCGGGGGTCAGACCCATTCCTGAATCGTGGGTTTGATAACGACTTCTGGCACGTTTGCACGCGGCGGCAGAGCGCAGATGGTAACCACCACAGAAGCGATGTCCTCGGGTTGCAGGATGGCCTCTTTGTGTTCTTGCGACACAGGAGTTGGGCGATTGTCGAGGATCGGAGTGTTGACCTCGCCGGGATACACATTCGTAATCCGAACGCCCTCTTCGCGGATTTCATTGGAGACCGCAGTGCCGAGAGCTGTCATCGCAAACTTGCTTGCGCAGTATACGACACCACCCAGTGTGATCGCGCGTTTGCCGGCGACGGAAGAAACGTTGACCACCAGGCCGTCTTTGCGTTGACGCATCGATGGCAGCACTTCGTACATACAACGGTATGCACCGCTCGCATTGATCGACAACACGCGTTCCCAGTCTTCGGGCGACATTTCTGCCATGGTGCGTTTTTGGATGTTGATGCCGGCACTGTTGACGAGGATATCGACCTCACCCACATTTTCACGAATGTCTGCAAAGAATGTCTTCACGCTTTCGGTTTCAGCGACATCAATGGCATGGGCGCGGATTGCGTGCTCGCTTTTGACCTGATCTGACAGAGTTTGCAGTGGAGCGATGCGTCGACCACCAACGGTGACCTTGCAGCCTGCCTCGGCAAGTCCCCTGGCGATTCCTGCTCCAATGCCCGTTCCACCGCCTGTGATCGCGACGACTTTGCCTGCTAACTGATTCACTCTAAGACGTCCTCGTATGCGTATTCTTCACAAAAAAAGGAGTGTAGCAGAGTCCAACAGCAACAACACGGTCAGAAACAGCCCCGCGATTTGTTCTCCACCTATCAGTGGTTCGCAGTCAGTTGTTGTTCGGTAGTGATTTCCCACTGTTTTCAAGGTTGAACCCCTACGTCAGAGTGAGATGGGGCTGTCATTGAGGGTGGCTGCGAAACTGCCTTGTTTCCTTGAGATGTTGCCTCAGGTCCGCTCGACATTGACTGGCGAAGCTTGCGACTTCGGCCGTGCGATAAGATGGATAAGTCCAGCGGTGATGCTGCCATGCTTTGCCCACGTAGGTCAGCGTGACCTCCGCAAACATGCCATCACGGAGATAGAGACGATGGTCACGATCCTTGGTGGTCGCGAGTACTAATTTTGCCTGCGTCATGTAACCCGGGTCGAGGTTGAGAGGACGCCCCTCTTCGTGCTGGGATGACTCTGTATATTCCTGTTCCCACTGATTGGTTTCGTTTTTCCAATCCGCCAAACCTCCGGGATCGGTGAATCCAGCCACGGCAATCAATGACTTTTGCAGCCCAGATCCCATCGACGGTGTGTAATAACCACCTGCTTCAAATGGGATTTCAGGAGAACAGATGGTCGCTTGCCCCCAGCGGTCAGCTAGACGAGCGACGGCCCACTGACGTGCGGCATCGTGACGCGTGATCACGGCGCAGAAACGCACGACCGGTTCGATAAATCGAGTGGCAGACATGGATGAGACCTCCTCCGCGAATCGGTCAAGGCTTGTTAAACTGTTGGAACTGCATGGGCCGTAGATAATAACCACCATGATGGCGTTTCGTCTTGGCCCCATCCTGTTTTGTCCTTTGCAAAACGCTGTTGACGCTGCAAAAATCATCTGCCGCCGCTCGGTAGCACCC
>CAXGRW010000753.1:0-2882 GCA_964012125.1 uncultured Rhodopirellula sp. | reverse complement strand
GTTCATCTATTTATCCTCTCAGGGCAATCCAACATGCAGGGTATGGATCCGGAGAATGGCTTCATGCCGGAGGCCAAAAAGCTCTTTGGAGACGAAGAGGTTGTCTATATCAAAGTCGCAAAGGGCGGGCAACCTATCTGCCGTTGGTTGGAGGAATGGGTCGCGATCGCTAAGGAGAAGGGACTCGATGAAAAGCATATAAAGAGAATCCACAAGGATGGAAAGGTCGAGTTCTATCAGCCGATTCTGGATCAGTATAAGGAGATGCTGAAGAAGCACCCAAAACTTGCGTCGGTAACGTTTTGCTGGATGCAGGGTGAACGCGATGCCAGTGGAGGAGCGGATGCGGCGTACAAAGAAGCGTTGAAGCTATTGATTACTAATCTTCGGCGTGACTTGAAGCGACCCGACATGAATTTAGTCATTGGTCGCATAAGCGATGCTGCTCAAAAGAAACCGAGTTGGGTGGCAGTACGAAAAACTCAACGCGAAATCGTCAATGAAGACGCTAGCGGCGCCTGGGTCGATGTGGATGATCTCAATGATCGGGAGGTCGATGGCAAGATGGTGAATGCAGTGCACTACAACAGGCCGGAGGGTTACATCATTCTCGGGCAACGTTTTGCGCGCCAGGGCTATGCGCTTATCAAGGGAGAAAAGCCCGCTGAAGACGGCAGACCATAGGATGAAGAAGACAATCTGCCTGAAGTGAATCCGAAAGTCATTGAGCGCCTTTCAAAACGCCTGGCACAACTTCAAGCCGACCAAAACTAATTGAAGGAACGCTTGCTGTTTTTTTGATCCATGAGGACGCTGTCACTCATTCCGCTGAAAATTTTCAACTTTGTTGGAAACAATTGCCCCTTTCAAATCATCAGTAAGCATGAAAAGACCCATAAAAAGACCTGCAAAAAAGTCTCTCAGTATCCATCTCACATCGATTGTCTTGCTCGTAACTGCGCCGCCAGCTGTGGCTGAGTCCTGGGTGGTGGAGAGCCAGGCAGACTGGACCGCTGCCAGGGGAGCCGCGGACAACGTGGAGCTCACTGACGGCTTCGCCAAACCCAAGGCTGACAAAGCCAGTTTCCAGAGTGTCGTCAAAACCTTTTCCAAAAAGCGCAAGCTGATCTCGGTCGTGTTCGAGCAATCTCCCGTCTGGGACAACTGGGAGGCGATCGATGACATCACGCCTTCAGGAGCTGGAAACGCCTACGTGTTTCTTCCGGTTGCGCCGGGCGATTACTACTTTTTTGCGACAAGAACCTGGCCCCAAATGGAATACCCAGAGGGGCTCACCCAACAAAATCGCACGAAGTTCAGGCAAGAGTGGAAGAAGAATCACCCCAGAGGCTATCACGCCTGGCACAGCACGGACATGAAAGACTGGAAACTCCTCGGCCTGGTTTGCCCGTCCAGCTGCATGACCACGGCAGAATACGCTGACGGAAAGTTCTACCTCTATTACGACAATCCCAATGACGAGAACCCGCACCTGATTGTCGATGATGATCTCACCGATGGCGTTTTGGGCAAAGAATACGGAGAGGTCTTTTCAGATCCATCTCACGGTTCTGACGCCGGTGTCTTTCGTGATGAAGACGGCACGTTTCACATGATCTACGAGGACTGGAGTCCCATCAATGCCCAGGAGAATGGATGGGATTCGCCGCTCGCCGGACGGGTTTCGAGTCCTGATGGCATCAAGGGTTTTAAATACGGAGAACATCCGCCCGCGGTAGATCATCGAACCAAGGCAACGGGGAAGACGGGCACTTACACTCACCCAGCCCAGAAGACTTCGAACAATGGCAAGCCGCTGGAATATGAGATTCACGAACCCAAGCAGAATGCCTACGGAGATTGGACGCTCATTAAAGTGGGAGATCATTATCACTTGTTTGGCGACTACGATTCGGCCGATCACAACAAGCCCATGAGAATGGCGCGTTTCCATACCGACGATCTGGACAAAGAATTCCAGTGGTCGGGAGAAATTGGTAAAGGCTTTCACCCTGACCCGAGTGTGGGATTCGCCGAAGGAAAGTTCTATGTGATCATCCAGAGAGCGACCGACTTCGTCAGCCCCGGCCCTTGGGTCGATAGTGTCGAGGCCCGCGCCGGAGTCGACAGGGATGGCGACGGCACGATCGATGAGTGGACCGATTGGCAGGCGGTAAAGGAAGTCTATTCTCAAAAGCCCGGATTCTCGCGCATCGTCGATGTGGCTCCCGCCATGGTAGACACTGCCACGTTGCCTGCAGGCAAAGGCTTTGCGTTTGAGTACCGCACCTCTCGCCTCGACAACGGAGTCCAGCCGATCATGGATTGCGTCACGCTTGAATTTGAATAGACGGCAAAGCCACAACCAAATCGGTGCAGCAAAACGCGTGACCGCCGAGAAGCTCGCACTCATTCGGAAACAATTACGCGGGCTGTGTCATTATCAATGATTCCACATCGCAGTGTTTTGCTACGTTTGAAATCTGGTAATCACTCGGCGAATTCTCTGACCAACACCAAGCAAACTTCGTGACCGCATATGATCAGGAAAAACAATTGTGCAACCGTCATTCTCACGGCTGTTTGTGGCCTGTTCACGTTCGTTCCGACGGTTGACGCTGCAGGCTGGAGGGTCATTGGGGAAGATCCAAAGTTTCCCACGGATGACGTGATTGTCGCGTTCTGCTCGGTGACCGATCCGCAATACAAACTCCCAGCCGATCCTGCCACAGCAGATTGCACACCTGCGATTCAACGAGCTCTCGATGACGCCAGCGCAGCCGGGGGCGGTACTGTTTTTATACCGGAGAGCCGATACCGCTTAGAGGGCATGCTGACGATTGAATCCAACGTCGTTCTTCGCGGACGCTGGAGTCTGATCG